>SKLB01000254.1 GCA_007123465.1 Spirochaetales bacterium | reverse complement strand
GTCGGCGAAGCCGGCCTTGATTTCGGCAAACGCCTGATCAACGCCGGGCTCAATTGCCGCGACGCGCAGATCCTTCAGTTTCTGCTCGATACGGCCGCGCTCGCTGCGCAGGCGCAGGAAGATCTGGTTCATCTCATCCATGTACTGGTAGTACTTCTCGCGCGCGCTGCGCCACCACGACTCGTCAATCTCTCCGCCGTTGACGAGCTTCTGAATGGCGTCAAAGCTGGTCGTCTCGCCGTCGTAGACCGGCGCAATGTCGGTACGCTGCTGTTCATCGCTGTCCTCGACCTGGACGATCTGGAAGCCCTCGCGCCCGATTCGACCCTCAAAATCCCTCAGGGCTTTGTTCTCGTGACCTTCGGCCTGGATGATGATCTGATCGCGCTTGCTGGTGAAACGCTCGTTCTGGGACAACGCCTCCAGGTTCTGACGCACGGTCTTTACCAGGGCGTGCATGGCGTCGCGGAACTGCGTCCCCGCTCCGGGGGCAAAGGTCAGCAGGCGCGGCCGGTCCGGGCGGTGGAAGTTGTAAACGTATGCGTAGTCTCGCAAACGCGAGAGGTCACCGCGGTACTGCTCGGTTACCTGGCGGATCGCCGATCGCTTTCCGGTGCCGGGCATGCCGGTTACAAAGAGGTTGTAGCCTTTGCCGCGCATCTGTACCGCCAGGTGCAGCGCCCGCAGTGCACGCGGTTGGCCAATGATATCAAAACCACGCTCCGCGTCATCGAGCGCTCGCACGTCCTCTTCGCTGATGCCAAACCGAACCAGCGTGGGGTCGAGCAGCGCGTTGCGCAGATGCTGGTCCACGTCCTGGGAAGGATTGACAGGTGTGGCCGCCGTAGCGGGGACGGCGGCGTTCGGGTTTCTGGTCATGATCGTATGGTAGCCCTATCGGGAAGCGTATTCGGTTGCCTGTCTAAGATAGTACTTCCTCCGCCGAGATACAAGGCGTGCCGCCGCTTGGTTGCAAATTCGGTCTGTGTCGATATAATGGCACGCATGCAACTGGTAGAACTGGACGCCTGGTTTCGCGACATCATGCGGATCGCGGATCTGGAAGGCATCGATCCATCGCTCAACGGAATCCAGGTTACCCGGCGCAACAGCGAGATCTCGCGGATTGCGTTCGCGGTAGACGCGTGCATGGAGACCTTCCGCCGCGCGGTCGAGCAGGGCGCCGATATGCTGCTGGTGCACCACGGAATCTTCTGGGGGCGCGAGTCTCGTCTGATCGGGGCGCATTACCAGCGGCTCCGTTACCTGGTGGAAAACGATCTGGCGCTCTACGCGGTGCACCTGCCGCTGGATATGCATCCGGAGTTCGGTAACAACGCTGCGATGGCCGCCGCGCTGCGGCTGCGCGAAGTTCGTCCGTTTGGGAGCTACAAGGGGCAGCAGATCGGCTGTACGGGGCTGCTGCCCGAGGCGCAATCTATCGAGGAGATTGCGCAGACACTCTTTGGCGGCACCGAACAGACCCTCGGCGTGCTGCCGTTTGGCCCGCGCCGGATCCGGTCGGTAGGGCTGGTCTCCGGCGGTGCCCCGCTCGAGGTAGAACAGGCAATTGGCGAACACCTCGATCTCTACGTTACCGGTGATGCCGCGCACCAGGTCTATCACCGGGCAATGGAAACCGGCATCAACGTGATCTTTGGTGGACACTACCTGACTGAGACGTGGGGGGTGCGGCTGCTGGGCGAACGCGTGGCACGCGAATCGGACCTGGAAACGCTCTTCATCGACGTACCTACGGGCCTGTGAATGAGTTTTGACCGCGAGCGCCTGCTGCCGCTTCTGCTGAGTCTGGTGGTGATCCTGGCCGACCAGATCACCAAGATCGCTATTGTAGCCACAGTCGAGCCCATCTACGACAGCGGCCACACAATCGAGGTAATTGGAGATTTCCTGCGCATCATCCACGCGCGGAACCCGGGGGTAGCGTTCAGCATAGGCCGTGACCTGCCCTACCGCGTGCGGATGGTAGCGTTCACGCTGCTTCCGTTGGCTGTGCTGGGCGGCCTGATGTGGTACTACCTGAGAACCGATGAGCTGACACGGACACAGCGGTGGGCCATTTGCGGTATAGTGGGCGGCGGGATCGGCAACCTGATCGATAGAGTTCTGCGCCCCGACGGCGTAGTGGACTTCATCGATGTCAGGATCTACGGACTGTTCGGTATGCAGCGCTGGCCGACGTTCAACGTGGCCGACGCGGCAGTGGTAATCTGCGGTATCCTGCTGATTGTATCAGTCTTTGTGGAGGAGAGGAGGCGGCACGGTGAATAGAAAGATGAATACTGTGTTGTTTGTGCTGGGAGCCACCGTGGTCAACGTGCTGCTGATGGTAGTGCTGTTCCTGATACTCTTTGTGCTGTTTGCGCGCTTTGTTGCGCCGGCAATGGCACCCGAAGCGGGGCAGTTTGTGCTGCTGGCGCTGTTGCTTGTTTCGATCGCGGGCACCTATTTTATCTATCACCGGCTGATCGTGGTGCTGCAGCAAAAAGTTGATATGGAAAAGTATTTCGATCCCATCTTCGGCAAGCGGCGGCGCTGAGTCGGTGACGCGGAGTGCCCTCGGCCGCCGGCTCAGTAACCGTCGGACATCGCCCGGTTCTGGTCCTTCTTGTACAGTTCGTTGTAGACGTAGCCGCGGTTCTTGAGTTTGTCCTTGACGTCCTGCGGAAAGGGCAGGTAGCGCCAGAAGATGTCCCGCACTTCGCGCGCCAGCTTCTGCGTGCCCTCGCTCTCGCGGGTTATCCACAGGATGTAGTCCTGGATGAAGGCGTCCTTGACGTCACCTTTCTGCTTGGTGTCGCTGAACCACTGGTAGTACCAGCCGGTAAGTCCTTCTTCCATCCAGTAGTGCTGAGCTTTCTCTTTGGCCACCTGCCAGCGCAGATCGCCGAGTGCGCCGATGATGGCAACGGCTACGTCCTTGGGATACATGGGGATTGCCAGGCGCCCGCGGCTCGAGGCGCGGTTGAAGCGTTCAAACGGCTCCCAGCAGATACCGCTGTCTCCGTAGCACGGAACGACTATAATATTGGGAACGATGCGATTGGTCTGCATCTTGAACGTGCGCAGAAAGACCCCCGGATCGAGATACTCGACCTGCGCCAGCTGTCGGATTACGTTCTCACGGGTGCACAGGTCGTGCAGGCCACCGCGAAAGTACTGCTTCATCAGGACCGGGAAGTGGTTCCCCTGGCGGCCGATGCACATCTTGGCCATCTGGCGTACGGTGTTCATTTCGGTGACCACAACGCGGCTGTCAACGCTGCTGCCGCCGCTCTCAGACTCCTTGCGCCGTAGATCGTCCAGTTGGTCCTGGATAGTAGCCAGTTCGCTGAACTGGCGCCGCAGCTCCTTGTTTACCGTGAGCAGGCGGCGGATGACGTTCCCCATCTCGGACAGCGCGTTTTTCTGGCTGTCACTGTACGGCCCCCACAATCCGTTGTACGCCTCTTGCGGCTCGTGGTGGCTGATCTCCTGCAGCTGCTGCGAAAGCAGCGTCTCCTGGTCCTGAATTTCGGTCTGCTGATTGCGGATCAGCGAAAGCTGGGCCTCGTAGCGGCCGCGGGTCTTCTCCAGCTGGGCGTTGAGCTTCTGGTTACTGTTCTGGCTCGATGCCTTGGTTTCATCCACTGCAG
>SKLB01000173.1 GCA_007123465.1 Spirochaetales bacterium | reverse complement strand
GCGGTAGGACCGGGTGTCGACACCGCTGATGCGTTTGTCGGGCATATCACGTCGGTATGGCCGCCGATTATCTGGCACGCGGTCTTCATGCTGTTGACCGTGGGAATCATCGCCGCCGGAATTGTCAAAGGCATCCAGCGCTGGGTACAGATTCTGTGGCCGGTAATGGCGGTGCTGATCGTGCTGCTGATCATCCGCGCGGTTACCCTGCCGGGAGCGGGGGCCGGGATTGCCTTCTTCCTGGCGCCGGATTTCAGCCAGGTCACCGGGGTGACGTTTCTCAACGCAGTTTCGCAGGCGTTCTTCACGCTGAGCCTCGGAATGGGTGTTTTCATCACCTACGGCAGCTACCTCAAGCAAGATGACAATATCTCCGGTAGCGCCGGAAGCGTGGTAGGGATGGACACCTTGATCGCGTTGCTGGCCGGTTTCGTAGTCTTTCCGGCAGTTTTTGCCATGGGGCTCGATCCCTCCGCCGGCGCCGGACTGACCTTCATTACACTGCCTGCGGTATTTGCCGAGATGCCCGCCGGTGTGCTGTTCGGAACGCTGTTCTTCATCCTGCTGGCAGTTGCAGCGCTGACTTCGGCCATTTCACTGCTGGAAGTCGTGGCGGCGTGGCTGATCGATGAGAAGGGCTGGACGCGCGGCAAGGCTGCAGCCGTGCTCGGCGTTGTGATCTTTGTGGTTGGTATTCCGAGCTCGCTCGGTTTCAGCGTCTGGTCGGGCTTCTCGATGCCTGGTGTAGGCACCGATATTCTCGACACCTACGACTGGTTCGCCAATAGCATCTTTCTGCCGCTCGGTGGTCTGCTGACTGCGGTGTTTGCCGGCTACGTCTGGGGCGCAAAGAAGGTGCAGGACGAAGCCAACTTCGGCAGCGGCAACCTGAAGGTCGGCAACTGGCTCGGGGTCATGATTCGCGTTGTCATACCGGTAGCCATTCTTGTTGTGATGATCTGGGGTATTGTAGAGACGTTTGCCGGTTGATTTGTACGCAACCCAAGCGGGAGGCCCGGCTGTGCTTTGCTTGCACAAACGGGCCTCTTGCCGTATTGTGAGCGCAGCTGAACCGTGGGAGGGCGCATGGCAGAGGAAGTGGCGCACGTACAACTGGTAACGTTTCAACTCGGTGCTGAGCAGTACGGTGTCGATATCATGGAGGTAGAGGGTATCGTCAAGGTAGAGGACGTTCGCCCGATTCCGCATGCGCCCGACTACGTCGAAGGAATCTTCAACCTTCGTGGTGAAATAATTCCGGTTATCAACCTGCATCGGCGCTTCCGTATCAAGTCCGCGGATCTGTCCGAAGAGGATCTTCTGCTGTCCGGCTTTGTGATTATCAACATAGAAGACACGCACGTGGCCGTGATAATCGACAAAGTCTCGCGCGTGGTTACCGTTCAGCTGAAGGATATTCAGCCGCCGCCGCAGATGCTCTCCGGGATCGGCGCTGAGTATATCCGTGGTGTAGTCCATCAGGAAGAGGGCTATCTCATCATTCTCGACGTACAGCGGCTGTTCAATCTGAAAGAGCTGCACGAACTCGAAAAGATCGGCGGCCGCTAGCACGGGCGCGTCATACAGCGATGATTCCCACATTCAAACCTTCAATCAAGCGCAAAGATATGGACTCGGTTCTCGGCTGCCTCATCAGTGATGTGATCGGCCCGGCTACACTGAACGAGCGGCTGCTCAAGGTGCTGGCAGAACATCTTCACGCCGCCGGTGGCTACGCTCTGCGCGAGTACCCGCGTGCAATTGCGCTGGCGTTGCGTGCCCTGGGGCTGCAAGCCGGTGCACGCGTAGCGCTCTCGCCGCTACTGCCGTGGGTCTATCACTACGTGTGTGTCGAGCTGGCGCTTGAGCCGGTCTACGTTGATGTTGACGCGAACAGTCCGGTGATCGATCTCGACAGACTGAAGAGTCTCGAGGACGTGGCAGCGGTTGTGGTGGCCTCGACGTTGGGATACTGCGTCGATCTGGAGCAGCTGACTGAACTGGGGCTGCCGCTGATCGAGGACGTATCGCAGGGCCTGGGCGCCGGTTGTGAAGCGGCGGCCGACGGCGGCCCGCTGGTTGCGGGATCGGTCGGGCGCTACACCATCTGTGGTCTGGAGCCACAACACATTATCACCGCCGGGGGCGGGGCCGCCGTGCTGGCTCGCGGGCGTAAGGAGCGCGCGGCGCTCAAGACGGTGGCGCAGCGCCTGCCGAGCGAGGTGTTTCTTCCCGATATGAACTCGGCGCTGGGATTGATCCAGGCTCTCGAAATGCCGCGTTTGAACCAGAGACGCACAGAGATTGCCGCCGTTTACGCCCAGAGTACCGCGCAGTCACATCACAGAACGCCGGTTCAGCACGCAGAAGGTGACAACGTCTTTTTTTCGTATCCGGTTTTTGTGGAAACCGGTGCCAGGGACGTCATCGGCTACGCCGGCAAGAAGGGAGTCGAGGTGGTGCCGGCGTTTGCAGATTCGATTCTCGGCCGCAGCGCCGCTGCCGCCGCTGATCCCAACGGCGCTGACCGCGTTGGCGACGCATCGTTGCCACAGGAGGCGTTACTGCCGAACGCGCGCAGCTTCCTGCTGCGTTGTCTGCTGTTTCCGCTCTATCCGATGCTGAAAAAGGACGAGGTTGCGTTGGTTCAGAAGGTACTCGCGACCATTCCGTGACAAAAAGTGCGCCAGACGTGAATCTTTACAACAGAAGCGGCTGTATATATAGTACAAGGACGGCCACCCCCGATGAAATTCAATATCAAGCGCGTACTGGTTATTGCCAACCTGTCCAAGCCTCACGCTGAACGCATTACCGAAGAGATCCGTGACTATCTGCAGCAACAGGGCATCGAGGTTGTTCCGTTCGGCTTCCGAGGCAAGACCGCCGATCCTGAACTCGATCACTACGATCTTGCAATTTCGCTGGGTGGAGACGGCACGGTGCTCTACAGTTCGCGGATTGTGTGTGTACGCGAGATACCAATTCTGCCGGTCAACCTGGGCGATTTCGGGTTCATCACCGAAGTAACCCAGGACGAGTGGCGCGACGCATTTGAGCGCTACCGCAACGGACTGATCGAAGCCGGGCCGCGGTTGCTGATAGATGTCAGCGTTGAACGCAACGGCCGCACGATCGGGGCCTACGTTGGCCTGAATGACGCGGTAGTGTCCGCCGCCGGGATCTCAAAGATCGTCAAGCTTACTGTCAGGCTGCGCGAGGCATCGCTGGGGCGCTACCGCGCCGACGGCATGATAGTAGCAACCCCAACCGGGTCAACCGCCTATTCGGCGGCGGCCGGCGGCCCGATCCTGTACCCGGAAATGGACGCGCTGATCCTCAACCCGATCTGCCCGTTTACGTTGTCGCATCGGCCAATCGTATTGCCGCCGGATGAGGTTGTTACAATGTCGGTTGACGATGATCAGCGTACCTCGGTCATGATGACCGTAGACGGTCAGTCCGAGCTGCAGCTGGAACCCGGCGACCGCATCACGGTGCGTACCGCATCGCGCAAGGCCTACATCATCCGCTCCAACAAACGTACGTTTTACGAGGTGCTGCGCAGCAAACTCAACTGGTCGGGAGGCCCCGATGCTTGAAGAGTTCAGCATTCAGAACTACGCCTTGATTGACCGGCTGGTGATCAATTTCACAT
>SKLB01000185.1 GCA_007123465.1 Spirochaetales bacterium | reverse complement strand
CGGCGCAGGTACGGACCCTGGCCGAGCCGGCCGACAATCCGCGCTACAGCCGCCGCTGGGAACTCTACGCCGGTGGCGTGGAGCTTGCCAACTGCTACGCCGAGGAGCGCAGCGCGCAACGGGTGCAACGATTCTTTGCCGCAGAGGCAGAGGCCAAACGCGGTTGCCGCGTACCGCACAGCGTTGATTGGAACTACTGGCGCTGGTTTGGCCCGCAATTTCCGCGCTGTTCGGGTGTTGCGCTCGGGGTGGACAGGCTGGTGATGCTGCTGACTGGAGAATCAAACATGAGCGGGGTGATTTTATTTGCAGAGTCTGATATAATTGCCTGAAGATCATATCGATAAAGGAAGCACGTAAGGACACACAATGATCAGAGCCGGTGCAATCGAAAAAGGGATGTGTTTGCTCATCAAGAGCGAGCCGCATCTCGTAGCTGAACGCGAATTTGTGAACCCCGGAAAGGGATCGGCTTTCGTACGGTTGAAGCTCAAGAACCTGAGAACGGGCCTGGTACTGCGCGAGACCTACAAATCCAACGACAATGTCGAAGAGGCTGATGTCTTTGACCGCAGCGTACAGTTTCTCTACAGCGACGGTGCAATGTACCACTTCATGGATGTAGAGAGCTACGAGCAGTTCGATATTCCCAATGAAGGTATCGAAGACAAGGCGCGCTACATGAAGGAGGGTGACACCTACACTCTGGTCATGTGGGAGGCAACACCGATCGATATCAAGATTCCGCTCAAGATGGTGTTCCAGGTAACCGAAGCACCCGAAGCGGTACGCGGAGACACCGTGCAGGGAGCAACCAAGCTGGTAAAGGTTGAAACCGGCCTCGAGGTAAAGGTGCCGATTTTCATCAAAGAGGGTGAGAAAATCCTGGTGAACACCGAGTCCGGAGACTATGTCGAGCGGGTAAACCAATAGGGTCAAAGACGGAGGGATAAACTATGAGGGTAACGACAAAAGGACGCTACGCGCTGCGCGCCATCACTAAACTGGCCATGCACAACAGTCCAAAACCGATGCCGATCAAGCGCATCGCGGCCGATGAGGATATTTCGCCCGAGTTTCTCGAGCAGATTTTCTTTCGACTCAAGAAATCGGGTATCATAAACTCGGTGAGAGGCCCGGGGGGCGGATTTGTGATGAATCGAGATCCAGCCGCAGTCTCGGTCAAAGAGATCTTTGACGCGGTTGGCGAAGGTATCGATTTGACGCCGTGCACGGCGTACGATGACGACGGTCAGGGCCACTGCGTCCGTGAGGACTACTGCGTGGTGCACGACGTCTGGCAGGAAGCCAGCCGCCACATCATCGATTACTTCGGCTCACTTACGCTGCAGCAGGTGGTCGAACGCGGCCATGACAAAGTCTATTCGGATGCCCCGGGTGCCGGTCAGCCGGTAGGCTGACCCGGCGCGGGAGCCGCGGCCCCACGCGGGCCGCCCAACTCGGTGAACGGGCCCGAGCGCAGGTGCAGATCGCGCTGCGGAAAGGGAATTTCGATACCGTTGGTCTTGAATGCGCGCCAGATCTCCAGGTTGGACCATGAACTTGCCAGCAAACGCTCACGAGCGTCGCGGATCCAGGTTCCCAGCGAGACCGAGATTCCCGAGTCATCGAATGAGCGGAAAAACACCCGCGGCTCGCGGTCTTCGATTCGAAACGGGTTGGACAACGCAACCTGGCGCAGGACCTCGCCAACACGGTCCAGGTCGCTGTTATAGGAGACCTGGACCCAATTGACCACTATGATACTGACGTCTTCGTATGAGTAGTTGTGAATGTAGCGGTTCACCAGCTCCGAGTTGGGCACAATAATGGTCTCGTTGGTCAGCGTATTGATGACCGTCGAGATAATGCGGATCTGTTCCACCGTGCCCTCGTAGTCGTGCACCAGTATTCGGTCACCCTCCTTGATCGGGCGTGTCAGGATAATCACAATTCCGGCAAAGAAGTTGGCAACCACACCCTGCAGACCAAAGCCGATACCGATACCGAGTACACCGAGCATCACCGCCAGCGACGAGAGATTGATCCCTACCATCGATAGCCCGATCACCATGACCACAATCAGAACGATGTAGCGAACCAGGCTGGCAATCGAGAAGCGCCGCGCGGGATCCAGTCCGATGCGCTCCAGAAAGCGCGACTCGACTGCCTGCTTGGTGAGGTGCGCCAGCCAGGATGCGAGGCCGAAGATCGGCACCAGCAGGATCAAGGTTATTACCGAAAGCCGGGTAGTGCCGGACTCAAAGAACGGCTCATTGAGGATCCCGATCACGCGCCCGATCAGGGTGAAAATCTCGGCGCCCGCCAGCCGTCCGGCGTAGGCAATCAGCAGCAGCGGGAAGAGCAGCGCAAAGACTCGGCGAATCCATCCGTTCACCGACGTTCGCGTTGCCTCGCTGACCTCCGCCAGGATCAGGACCCGTCGCACCGCCATGCGCAGCAGACGGTAGGCCGCAAAAACAAGCAGCAGCGGCAGCACCACCTGCGTAATTGCCTGCCACAGCGAGACCGAAATTCCGTTCTCACCGATTGAGGCCGGAGTAGTAAATACCATGATCAGCGTCTCGATCAGTCCGTTCACACTTTCATCTATCGGTCAAAAGCGCATCCAGCTGAATCCGGCGTTTGCGGCTCGCGCCGCGGGTGGATCTCCGCTACAATGGAGAGAGCCGCAGCAACTATACGGAGGCCATCATGCGCGTAGTAGCAGACGAAAGCGTTGCAGTAATTGTCGATGTACAGCAGAAGCTCTTCCCCCACATGCACGATCACGAGACGTTGAAGAACAACATGCTCAAGCTGATCAAGGGACTGCAGATTCTTGGAATACCGACACTGGTAACCGAGCAGTACCGCAAGGGTCTGGGTGCAACCATCGATGATATCCGCGACGGATTCGAGGAGTTTGCGCCAATTGAGAAGATGTCGTTCAGCTGCTGTGATGATCAGGGGTTTCTGGCTCGACTCGGCCCGCTCGATCCCAGTTTTGTAATTCTGGCTGGAATCGAAGCTCACGTCTGCATGCTGCAGACCAGCATGGATCTGCTGCACGCCAAGTACGTCCCGGTAGTGGTTGCCGACTGCGTCTCCTCGCGGCGCGCACTCGACAGCGAGATCGCGCTGCGCCGCATGCAGAGTCAGGGCGTACTGCTGACCACGAGTGAATCGATTCTGTTTGAACTGTGCCGCTACAGCGGCAGTGACACGTTCAAGTCGATATCGAAGCTGGTCAAGTAGCCAGCCTGAGCCACATTACCTCGTAGGCGTCCAGGGTGATCTCGGCGTCGCCGGCCGCGTTCCAGTGCGGAAAGAGAATATCGCCGCTGATCAGATCGCGGAAACTGCGCTCATCGGTTGAGCTCAGATAACGCGGCGCTACCGATACATCCACGGCCTCGTGCGACAGATTGTGCAGGCACAGCACGCTGGACTGCTGCTGCTGATTGGTGCGCAACACCACAAAGACCTGCTGCGGCGTTTCCAGAATATCCTGCCGCGCAGCGGAATGAAACGCCGCCGACTGCGCGCGGGCGCGCAGCAGTTGCCGGCAGCCTTCGAACACCCGGTTCCTCAGCGAATGGCCGTCGTTCAGTTCCTGTACCAGTTGGCGGTAGTCGAGCGCGCGGCGCTCGATTGTTCGATTATCTTCGCTGCTGTTCACTGTCCCGATCAGGCTGTTGATGTGGATGGCGGGAACACCGGCCATGCAGAGCATGATACTCTGCGACACCAGAAAAATGCGCGTGCGCTGGTCGTCGGGCAGGTCCGGGCGGGATGCCCGCCCGTCGCTGGTCCCCACTACGTTGAAGAACGCCCGCGTATCCGCGGGAGGACTCAGGTTTCCAGCCCACTGCTGCAGCTGCAGCGAATCCTGGCGAATACAGGCGTCGAGAGTCAACGGCGCCAGCGTGTGGTTGCACACCAGGTGCGCCTCCTCGCTTTCACCGACGATCACTACCCACGGAGCCACTTCCTCGATCACGGCCCGCAGCAGTGCAACAATCGGCCGCGCGTGGGGGTGATGTGGAGGTTCGACAGCAGGTTCTGTCCATGTATATGCCGTCGAATCGAAGCGTATCAGTTGCGCACCATGCACCGCAGAGAGCAGCACAACCGCGAGCGTTTCGATCAGAAGAGCGGGCTCTTCACAGTTCAGCTGCGGCAGGTCGACCATCAGCCGAAACTCCGCGGCAATTGCAGCGATGTCCTGCCAGCTGCCGAGTTCGACACTGACCTGGCGGTAGTCGATCTGCGAAAGCGGATCATCCGACCAGGAGGGCGTAAACCCGAGAACGTGAACGCCGGTCGCGTAGCCGTCGAGATCGTCGCGCAGAAAGCGGTGCAGATACGCCAGCGGTGCCGCGTCGCTGCCGCTGAACTGATCAGCGCGGGCGGTGACGAACGCCTCGGCCTGGTCCAGCCCCGCCGCAGCGTTGGCCTCGCCGCGATCGGCCGGCGGCTGGAGGCGGTCACGGAACTGCTCGAGCAGGCGCGTCAACTCGTCAAGGCAGCGCTGCGCGCGCGGATCGGGATAGATCTGCCGCACCAGCTCCGCAATGCTTGGGCTCATGCGCAAACTGTAGGCTATCAGAGCCCGATCTGGCAAGACGCGGCAATCGCACCGTGGCCTGAACGGTTATTGGCGTAAAACTGCACGCAACATAGGGCGTGGGATGCCGTCCAACTGTTCTCGGCGGGGTTTTATCGGTAAATGTGGAACGTAATACCCTTGCGTGAAACCGCAATTGCGGCTATAGTGTACAGACAGTTACATCCGTAACAACCACACAGACAACGGTTCGGGGGTTGATAGTGGCAGGGGTTCACGCTCTCCTCGAATACACCTGAGTAGAAGAGGACAATCATGTCAAACAAGCAGATAGTCACAATCGACGGTAACCAGGCTGCAGCCTACGTTGCGCACGCTACCAACGAAGTCATAGCAATCTATCCCATTACTCCATCTTCGGGTATGGGAGAGATTTCCGACCAATACTCCTCGGATGGGCGCAAGAACGTCTGGGGCACAATACCGCACGTTGTGGAAATGCAGTCCGAGGCCGGTGCTGCCGGCGCGGTTCACGGGGCATTGACAACCGGTGCGCTGACCACGACTTTTACGGCCTCGCAGGGCCTGCTGCTGATGATACCGAATATGTTCAAGATTTCCGGCGAGCTCACGCCGACGGTCTTCCATATAGCCGCACGCGCGGTGAGCAGCCAGGCGCTTTCGATCTTTGGCGATCATTCCGACGTCATGGCCGCACGCGCCACCGGCTTTGCCATGATGGCGTCCAACTCGCCGCAGGAAGTCATGGACTTTGCGCTGATCTCGCAGGCGTCAACGCTCGAGTCACGCATACCGTTTCTGCATTTTTTCGACGGTTTTCGCACCTCGCACGAGGTTCAAAAGATCGAAGAGCTCTCCTACGATGACATGCGCGCCATGCTCAAACCCGAGTTCATCCATCAGCATCGTGCCCGTGGCCTCTCCTCCGAGCATCCGGCTATCCGCGGTACCAGCCAGAACCCGGACGTGTTCTTCGCCGCGCGCGAAACCGTCAACAAGTACTATAACGCCACACCCTCGGTGGTGCAGAACGCCATGGACCGCTTCGCCAAGATCACCGGCCGTGCCTATCGGCTGTTCGACTACGTCGGAGCGCCGGATGCTGAACGGGTTGTGATGATGATGGGATCGGGTACCGAGACAATGGAAGAGACCGTCAATTACCTCGTGGCACAGGGCGAAAAGGTCGGCCTGATCAAGGTTCGCCTCTACCGCCCCTTCAGCGTTGAGCACCTGCTTGATGCGCTGCCCGAATCGGTGAAGGCCATTGCGGTACTGGACCGGACCAAGGAACCAGGAGCACTCGGTGAACCCATGTACTCCGACGTCTGTTCGGCCGTCGGTGAGACCATGGCCACCGGCAAGTCCAAGCTCAAGACTTATCCGCGAATTGTTGGTGGGCGTTACGGTCTGGGTTCGAATGAGTTCACCCCCGGTATGTGTAAGGCGGTCCTCGATAATCTCAAGCAGAAGGAGCCAAAGAACCACTTCACCATTGGCATAAACGACGACGTAACCGGCACCAGCCTGCCGTGGGAAAGCGGCTTTGACACCGCCGGAGATGATGTGCACTGCGCGGTATTCTACGGTCTCGGATCCGACGGCACGGTTGGAGCAAACAAGAACTCGATCAAGATCATCGGAGATGAAACCGACAACTACGCTCAGGGCTACTTTGTCTATGACTCCAAGAAGTCCGGCGCCACTACGGTCAGCCACCTCCGCTTCGGCAAGAATCCAATCAAGAGCACCTATCTCATCGAGCAGGCAGACTTTCTGGCCTGCCACAAGTTCAGCTTCATAGAGAAATTCGACATGCTGCAGAAGATCCATGAAGGTGGCACGTTCCTGCTCGCATCGCCGTACGACAAGCAGGAGGTCTGGAATCATCTCCCGGTCGAAGTGCAGCAGCAGATCATCGACAAGAAGCTCAACTTCTATGTCATCGACGCGATCAAGATTGCTGAAGAGATGGGTATGGGCAGTCGCATCAACGTTATCATGCAGACGGCCTTCTTCAAGATCTCCGGTGTTCTCCCCGAAGACCAGGCGGTTGAACTGATCAAGGATTCCATCAAGAAGACCTACGGAAGCAAAGGCCAGGACATCGTTGATCGAAATATTGCAACCATCGAGGCGGCACTGGGCGCCATAGAAAAGGTGGACTATCCAGGCAAAACCAGCGGCGATCGCCACATGATTCCGCCGGTGCCGGCAAACTCTCCGGATTTCGTCAAGAAGGTCACCGGCGAGATTATCGCCGGTCGCGGTCACCTGATACCGGTTTCGCTGTTGCCCGGCGACGGGACCTACCCGACCGGAACCACCAAGTACGAAAAGCGCAATATTGCCGAGGCAATCCCGGTATGGGATGAGGCGGTCTGCATCCAGTGTGGTGACTGCTCAGCGGTCTGCCCGCACGGAACCATCCGCATGAAGGCCTACGATCCCAAGTATCTCGACAAAGCACCGAAGAGCTTCAAGTCCACCGACGCCAAGGGCAAGGAACTGTCCGGGCTCAAGTTCACCATCCAGGTTGCACCGGAAGACTGTACCGGGTGTACCGCATGCGTAGTTGCCTGCCCGGCTTTCCGCAAGGAAAACGGCGAGAAGACCGAGTTCAAAGCCATTAACATGCAAGCCCAGCCACCGCTGCGCGAGCAGGAGGCCGAGAACTGGGATTACTTCCTGTCAATTCCCAACACCGACACCAGCCTGATCAAGCGCAACACCACCAAGGGATCGCAACTGCTTGAACCGCTGTTTGAGTTCTCCGGCGCGTGTGCCGGCTGCGGTGAGACACCCTACGTCAAGCTGATGTCGCAGCTGTTTGGTGATCGCATGATAGTTGCCAACGCAACCGGCTGCAGTTCGATCTACGGCGGCAACCTGCCGACAACGCCTTACACAACGCGCAAAGACGGCCGCGGGCCGGCGTGGTCCAACTCCCTGTTTGAAGATGCCGCGGAGTTTGGCTTCGGCATGCGGCTGACCGCTGACAAGATCGAAGAGTACGCCAAGGAGCTGCTCGAGACTATGATCGAGAATCCTCCCAAGTCGGTACCGGCTTCGCTGCTGCGCAAACTCGCCGACAGTCCGCAGACCACGCCCGAAGAGATCGAAGCGGCGCGGGCCATGATCGATGAGCTCAAACAGCTGCTGAAGAAAGACAACTCGGATGCTGCCAAAGAGCTCTTGTCGGCCGCGGATCACCTGGTCAAGAAGTCGGTCTGGGTGCTCGGGGGAGACGGCTGGGCCTACGACATCGGCTACGGTGGCCTCGACCACGTACTGGCGTCCGGCCGCAATATCAACGTGCTGGTCATGGATACCGAGGTGTACTCCAACACCGGTGGCCAGATGTCCAAGGCAACACCGATCGGCGCTATCGCCAAGTTTGCCGCCGCCGGGAAATCGATCCGCAAGAAAGACCTCGGGATGATGGCAATGACCTACGGCTACGTCTACGTGGCACAGATTGCGATGGGGTACAACCGCCAGCAGACAATCAAGGCGTTCCTGGAGGCTGAAGCCTACGACGGTCCTTCGGTGATAATTGCCTACTCACACTGTATTGCCCACGGCATTGACATGGCGCACGGCCAGGACCAGCAGAAGGGAGCGGTAACCTCCGGACTCTGGCCGCTGTATCGGTACAATCCTATGCTGACAGAAGAGGGCAAGAACCCGCTGGCGCTGGATTCCAAGGAACCCTCAACAGAGCTGGCCGACTATATGTACAAGGAGATTCGCTATCGGTCGCTCAAGCAGTCACGGCCCGAAGTTGCCCAGGTACTGTACGAGAAGGCTCAGAAGAGTGTGGCGGAGAAGTGGGCTACCTACAAGTATCTTGCCGACCGGCCGGGAACAGAGTAAGCGCCAGGCTATCATCGATTGCGAGGCGAGCCCGCATATGACAAAGCCCCGGATTGCTCCGGGGCTTTTCTTTGGCTGCGGTGCTCGGCTCAGCGGCGTCAGCCGTAATCAGGCGTGCTTTTCCACCTGAATCTTCTTCATCTGAGTGGTGATCAGTGCTGCGGCCTTCTGCGCATCGCCACGCGGCACGCGCGCATCCTCGCGCAGCGATTTGAGAAAGAAGTCTTCCATTGCCTTGAGCAAGTCACTGGTGTCGAAGAATATGTAGGAGAAGTTGTTGCCACGGCTCTTGAGAATCGTGAACGACCCGTAGGTTACCACCGGTTCCTTGCCAACCATGATGCGGTCCTGACGCGCCGAGGTCAGCACCTCCACCTCTTTGAAGCGGTAAGGAATCTTGTGAAACGCGTCGCGATACGTTGGTTCCTCGTGCTTCTTGGAGTAGTCAGCCGGCTCGATCAGCACGAAGATCTTCATCCCGTCGGCCTGGAACGTTATGCCTTCCTCGTTGACGAAGATGTCCTTGACGTTGTTGTACGAAGTGATTTCGTACTTGGTGTACGTCGAAGATTCGTCAAAGAACGAGCTGACGATATAGCCGCCTTCGGTCGGCAATTCACTGTTGTTATACGCCCCAAAAAGTTCTTTCATTACTGCCATGTATTTCACCTCTCAAGTAATTGACCTTTTAAACATTGTAGCTCGTACTGCGATAATTATCCAGTCATTTTTGCAGATAGTGTCAACTCGCTTGTCCAGCGACCCGCCGGACCAGTATAATGACCCCGCATGACTCTGGATACCGCTTATCGCATCCTTCGCCTGCAGGCCGACGCAACACAGTCCGAGCTGGTATCTGCCTACCGCAAACTGGTGAAACGCTATCACCCCGACTACAACTCCACTCGACACGAATGGTCGCACAACGCGATGACCAAGATCAACCTGGCGTACGAACTTGTGTCCGGTGATCTACTGGAACGCACGCAGCACGTGGCCACCGAACCCCGCGTCGACCAGAGCAAATGGCGCTTTGGCGATGACATCGCCGAGTCCTTTTCGCAGTCACCCGCCGAGGACCCCGCCTTTGTTGCGCTGTTTGACCAGGCCGCCGATCTGGTTCTCACCGGCATCTATACCTACTATCAGTACGGGCTGCACAACGTCTATCTGCGCTACGAGGGTGTACGCCGGTTCCGCTACCGAACCGCGGTACGAAGAGTAAAACAGGGGCTGGAGCAACTGCGTGATATGCAGCATCTGGCCAGCGCCGGCCTGCATCAGGACCAGCTTCTGGCCTTTAGCGAGTTTGCCGCCGCGTTCTTGCGTAACATGCTTATCGATAAGTATCACGCGCCATCGGTCAACAAGAGCGAAAACGGAGCTTACCGTCACTATTTTGAAGGCAGCGAGAGCCTCGATGCGGTAATTCGCGCTGAGCTATTTGAAGAACTGAAGCCGTTGCACGCGTCGAACTCGGTAGCCGGCAGCCTCAAGGTCAGTTACCACGAGTTCATGAGCCTGCTGATCAAACATTCGAAAAGCGACTGGATTCCCGAGACTCTGGTCAAACTGCAGCTGCACGAAGCATTCAGCCGCGTTGCTGCGCTTCGCACCGGCGCCTGAGATTCACCCCGGACGCCGGCACTCAACCACTACGCAGTTGCGGCTTTCTTTGCCTCTTTGGCGCGCGCGATATTCATCTGTGCAATTGCCAGCTTGGCTATCGGAATGCCGTACGGCGAACAGGAAACATAGGTCAGCCCGATATCTTTGGCAAACGGGATGTTCTCCGGCTCGGCACCGTGTTCACCACACAGGCCCATGTGAATATCGGGGCGGATCAGCTTACCGCGCTCGGCGGCAATCGCAATCATCTCTTTGACCTGCTCTCCGAGCACCTTGAAGGGATTCTCCTCCAGCAAGTCGAACTCGTTGTAGTCGGAGAAGAAGTTGTTGAAGTCATCCCGCGACAATCCGTTGGTAGTCTGCGTCAGATCGTTGGTCCCAAAGCTGAAGAAGTCCGCGTAGCGTGCAATGCGGTCAGCCTGCAGTGCCGCCGCCGGCAGCTCGATCATCGTACCAACTTTGTACTCCAGCGCCTTGGTAGCTTTGACCTTCTTGCGCACTTCGACTTCCAGATCGCGAATGCCGACTATTGCCTTACCCTCGATGCGTTTGCCGTTGCGGATAGTCTTGATCTCGTTGGCGGTCATCACGATCGGAATCATGATCTCGGGGATAATGGTTGTTCCCTCTTTCTGCAGTTTGTAGGCCGCTTCAAAGATTGCCCGCACCTGCATGTTGTAGATTTCCGGGTACGAGATCGCCACGCGAATACCGCGATGGCCAAGCATCGGGTTGAACTCTTTCAGCAGGTCGCAGCGGTTGCGGATCTCGGCCTCCGACACTTTGGGATAGCTCTTCTTGAAATACGCGATGAACTCTTTCATGCTGTCCGCAGTATGCGGCAGAAACTCGTGCAGCGGCGCGTCGAGCAGGCGAATAGTCACCGGCAAGCCCTTCATGATCTTGAACAGGCTGTAGAAATCCGAGACTTGCATCTTCTCCAGCTTGGCCAGCGCTTTCTCGCGATCCTCGCGTGAGCCGGCAATGATCATCGAGCGGAAGGTATTGATGCGGTCCTCGTGGAAGAACATGTGCTCGGTACGGCACAGTCCGATTCCCTGGGCCTTGAACATCAGGGCAAGCTCGGCATCTTTGGGCTGATCGGCGTTGGCGTGCACATCAAAGCCATCTATCGACTCCTGCACTATCTCAAGCAATTCCAGAAGCCCGCTGCCCTGCGGAGTCGGCTTGGACAGCGACGCCTTACCGAAATAGATCACCGGAGGATCGTAGTACGGCACGTTGAGCGTGATGTACTCACCCTCTTTGACCTCTTTCTGCCCGATCTTCATCGAGTTTTTTTTCCAGCTGATCTTGGGATAGACCAGTGCAACCTTACCGAGGCTGCGGGCAACAACCGGCGCGTGCGACGCGTAACCGCCCTCGGAGGAGAGAACTCCCTTGGCAACCTCTATCGCCTTGACGTCCTCGGCAAACGTTGACGGCATCGCCAGTATGAAGTTGGCTTCTTCGTTCTCCTGCACTGCGCGTTTGTGCGCTTTGAGCAGTTCTTCAGTTGTGAAGTACACCCGCCCGATAGCCGCTCCTACCGCTCCGGCAATTCCGCCGCCGGCGTTTGAAAACTTCTGCACCGATGTCAGATCGAGTGCCGGATGCAGGATCTCCGAGAGCCGCCCGGGTTTGATTGCGTTAATCACGTACTCTTTGTCGACAACACCTGCCTTGTTCAGATCGAGCAGAGTCTTGATCTCAGCCTGCGTCGACTTATTGGGCACCGGATCCTGGTCTATGACCCATAGCCTGCCGTTCTCAACCGTGAAGCGCACTCGACGGATCTCACGAAAGTGCTTCTCCAGTTCACTGCCGATTCGTTCGAGTTCCTTGCGCAACGCCGGTTTGACCTTATCTATCGGAATACCGGCTTTCTGCCGTGCGTCAAAAGCGCTCTCGAAATAGTCGCCGCTGATCTTGTTCTCGCCGCTTATGATGTCGTGCGTAAAAAAGCTGCCGAAACCGGAGTTCTTGCCGTAGTTGCCAAACACCATCACCTGAACCAGCAGACACGAGTCACTGCTGGAAGGGTTCTTCTTGAACAGCGTGTTGAACAGCCGCACCACGTGCAGCAATTGCTCGTGCATATTGGTGAAGATCTCTTCGGGGAACAGATCGCGACACTCATCGAGAGCTTTGACCACGGTCGCTTTCTTCCGGGTGGCTTTGAGCCTGGTGCGGCACCCTTCCAGTCTGGCCGCGCGCTTCTTGTCGATATCGGTAAGCAGTTCCAGCTCGGCGATCTTCTGGATCAGGTTGGCGTACTCGTGGTACGCAAAGTCCTCACCAACGTAGGCCGCAAAGCCGTCTACCGTGTGATCGCCCAGACCGATATTGTGGATAGTCGACAGGGTGTTTACCATGTTGAGCATCGGACTCTCAACAACCTTGACCAGCAGCGGATTCGACTTGTCGTTGAATCCCTTGCCGAATACCTGCTCCATCTTTGCGATTGGATCTTTGTACAGCTCAAAAGCAAGCGCAGCGTCTTCGGTGACCTGATCCAGCAGATCGTTGGAGATGATGAAACCGGGCGATATTGGCGCTCCGAGTGATGCCAGTTCCATTACGCGAACACCGCGGCTACCGATAGTGTCCAGTGCTTGCTTGTCGCTGAGGTACTCTTTACTATTGAAGGAGTAAATCTTCTTCATCGGGTCCTCTCTTCTCACCGTTCCATGTAGTCATGCCGAGACCGCTGAGGCCTCCAGATCCGCGATCTGATCAAAACAGATCCAGGACCCGGTCAACCGCTCCATGAAGAAACGCTTCAAATCGCGGGCTGGCTCCCTCAAAGAGGTAACGCTGCAACTTGGAGACATCCTTGATATTGTCCCCGGCCACGCTGAACATGATCGGTGTGCCGTGCTTGACCTTTCCCCATTTGAACAGTGCGTTTATGTCGTTGATGCGCTCGTTCTCGTACCAGATCAGTACGTCGAGCCCTTCAT
>SKLB01000022.1 GCA_007123465.1 Spirochaetales bacterium | reverse complement strand
TTCGGAGCGCTGCCGACGTTCCTGCTGCATACGCCGCCGCCGTGACATAAGGATCCACAGCGGCAGCAGCACAAACGCGAAGGTGATAATAGTGTTAATCAGCTCTTCAATCGCCGCCATACCTACTCCGGTCAGGTGCTATTCCGGCTTCTGCGGCGACGACTGCTCCTCGCCACTGATACTGTTGCGCATATCTGTGTCAGCCTGGATATTGCGCAGGCGATAGTAGTCCATGATTCCGAGGTTACCGCTGCGGAACGCTTCGGCAATGGCCTTAGGAATCTCGGCCTCGGCCAGCACTACCTTGGCACGGTTCTCCTGCACCTGGGCCTTCATCTCCTGCTCAAAGGCCTGCGCGGCGGCACGCCGTTTTTCGGCTTCGGCCTGGAAGCGCCGTTTGTCGGCCTCGGCCTGGTCCGCCTGCAGCTTGGCACCGACGTTTTCGCCTACATCGATATCGGCAATATCAATCGAGAGGATCTCGAACGCCGTACCGGCGTCCAGTCCTTTCTCGAGCACGCCCTTGGAAATGTTATCGGGATTCTCCATCACCACCTTGTAGGTCTCGGAGGAGCCGATGGTGGTAACGATGCCTTCGCCAACACGCGCGATAATGGTTTCCTCGCGCGCGCCACCCACCAGCCGTTCCAGATTGGCGCGCACGGTAACCCGCGCCTTGACGCTCAACTGGATACCGTCCTTGGCCACCGCTTCAATGGCAGCCTTACCCTTTTCCGGATCCGGACAGTCGATGACCTTGGGATTAACGCTGGTCTTGACGGCTTCCAGTACGTCACGTCCGGCAAGGTCAATAGCAGCGGCGCGCTGAAAGCCCAGCGGGATGTTGGCCTTGTTTGCCGCCACCAGCGCCATGCTGACCCGTTTGACGTTACCCAGCGCCAGGTAGTGGGTCTCGAGTGCATCGGTGTCTATCGGAATCCCTGCCTTCACCAGCATGATACGCGAATCAACAATGATTCCGGCGGGGACTTTGCGCAGCCACATACCGATCAGGCGTGCGGGCCCCACTGGAGCTCCGGAAAGCAGTGCGCGGAACCAGAGCCCAAAGAACTTGAGAAACAGGAACAAGAGGCTGAGCCCGAGAACACCAACAACTACGTAGAGAATCAGAACTTCCATGTTAACTCCTTGTCTCATCCGGCGCCTTTTCAGCCGCCGATTCTACCGCCCGGCGTACCACAATTCGGCTGCCTTCTACTCTGATCACCCGTACCCGGGTGTCTTTGTCTATATATTCACTTGCACTGACAACACTGTACTTCTTCCCGTTGATTATCGCCACCCCCACCGGACGCAGGTCGGTGGCCGTCAGGCCTTCGGCGCCCTTGAGCTCGGCGTAGTTATCTTCGGTGTACGATGTGTAGCCGCCGGCGGCGGTTTGACTGGAGCGGTTTATCAGCAGCTTGCCGATCGGAGAAGCGGGGAAGAGGCGGAACGCCGTCCACAGAGCCAGCGGCACAATCACCATTGCGGAAAAGAGGACGATGGTACCGTCAACCGGGCCGCGCTGCGCGTAGGTCATTGCGATAGCGGCAATGATGCTGCCGCCGCCTCCCAGCGCGGCGATCATGCCAAAAGCCGGCACAACCATCTCGACCAGGATTGCCAGCACCCCTACCAGAATCAAGGCGTACGCTACCCACAGCGGCATGCTATACCTTCCTCACCACCATGCGGTTCCCGCTCACCTCGGTAACCTCAACCTGCACGCCCCGGTCCAGGTACTCACCGTCAGCCTCGGCCTGCAGCAGCTCATCATCGATTTCGATATTGCCAACCGGGCGCAAGGTTGTCAGCGTGATGCCGCGCTTGCCCAGATAGCGCCCGGATACATCCGAGTCCTGCACGCTGTAACCCAGCGCGGCATCCTGCGTTGTCTGCAGCGCCAGGCGGTTGAAACCCGGTGCGCGCTTGAGCGCCATTGCACCGATACCAAAAACCACAAACGCGCCGACGGCGCTGGCAAGTACCATCAGCAGGTTCTGCTGCAGCACGCTCCACTGCCAGTCAAAGTCCGGCACAATGAAGTCCTGCTGCGCCAGAACCAGCGAAGAGAGCATCAGTACAATACCCGAAATTCCGGCCACGCCAAAGCCCGGAATCACAAAGATCTCGATAACCAGCAACACTACCCCGAGCAGAAACAGGATCAGTTCCACCGATCCCACCTGGCCCAGCAGAAAGTTTCCGCTGAAGAGCACACTGAAGCACAGAATCGCAATTGTGCCCGGAATACCAAATCCGGGGCTGGTAACCTCAAAGAACAGCGCCCCCAGTCCCACCATAACCAGCAAGCTGGTAAACGCCGCACCGGTCAGAAATGCAACCAGCTGATCAGCGGTGCCGCGTTCCAGCAGCACTACGCTGTCCGCCGAAATCTCCAGAGCGAGGTAGAGCTCTTCAAAGGTCTCCGGCGTACCGGATGAAAGCCCAAAGCGCTCCATCTCGCCGGCAGTCAGGGACAGAAGCTTGCCGGCTTCCGAGATTACTACGCCACGTTCCACGCTGCGGCCGTCCTGCTCGGCGCGCCGCTCCAGCGCCTCGGCCTCATCTCGGGTGAGAATCTGCATCTCTCCGTCAACAAACAGCTCGTGAACCTCTACCGCGGAGTCCACCATCGCCAGCGCTATTGGAATAGGGTAACCGTTCTTCTCGGCCAGTGCGGCCATCTGCGTACGTACCGCACTGACCGCTTTCTCATCGGCCGCCTGCGCGCCTTCGGGAGACTGCAGCACCGGCGCCGCGGCTCCCATGGAGGTACCCGGCGCCATGTAGATGGCATCGGAGGCCATGGCGATCAGCGCACCCGCCGACCAGCTGACCCCGGTGCCCTCGGGGCGCAGACGAACGTAGGCTACGGTGCGCATGTCCGACTGCGCTCCTATCAGATTGGCTATCTGCAGCGCAGAGTCCACGCGACCACCGAAGGTATCGATATCGAAGATCACGGTAGCGGCGTCAAGCCGCGACGCTTGTTCGATGCTGCGACGGATGAACACGTACAGCGGTGCGTCTATATCACCATAGATAGGAATTATGACCGCCTCTGCCTGGCTGACCTCATCGGCCGGTGGTGCGTCATCCTGCGCCAGAACCGGCATCGGGCCAAGAACGGCAAGAGCAGCTATCGAGATCATCAGACAGAATCGGTATATCATGGCAATTACGCGCTGTTTCCTCTTACCCGTAAGCTACGTCCGCGCCATCGGCTTTGTCAAGCAAAATGCACGGCCCGCGTCAGTCTGGCGCCAGGCTTGCCGCAGCGCGGTCAGCGTGGTATCTTCAAGCGGCATGCTTGGAAAACCACAGGTCTACCGCTACGTAGTTGATATGCTGACTCCTGAAAACGCAGAGATCATTGCCAGGAGTCTGCGCGTTATTCCCGATATCAGCGGGGTGGCGGTACACCCGAGGCGCGGCACCGTGGAGATTAAAGCCAGGCGTGACATGCAGCAACAGGTGCGCATGGCGTGCGATATTGCCGAAGCGCGCTTCCGCACGCGTGTCTAGCAGTACCCCAAGTCAACGCTATCTCAGCGCGGCATATAGCCGCCGCCACCGCGCCCGAAGCGCGGAAACAAGCGTTCTTCCTCGGCGCTGTAGAGTTCATCTATCGGAGGCGGTTGCGGAACGTAGTC
>SKLB01000240.1 GCA_007123465.1 Spirochaetales bacterium | reverse complement strand
TTAACGCCTTCCACATATATGCTGCCTGAGTCCAGCGGCACCGACCCTGCAATAATCTCCACCAGCGTTGTTTTCCCCGCCCCGTTTTGACCAACCAGTGCGTGTACCTCACCGCGCAGGAGATCAAAATCCACGGATTTTAATGCCTGCACACCGGGGTAGTTCTTGACGATACTTTCAGCACGCAGAACCGTATCAGTACCCACCGTTCTCTCCTCGCCTTACCGAACCAGCGACCACGGACCGCTTGCCGTGAACCGCCTGAACCAAAGGAAGGGTTCCCTTTCAACCAGGAACCCTTCCGTGCTATGTAGCGCTATTCATGCCGAAGTAACACTACGGCCGACATGCTCATGGGCGAAGGTCGGGATTGTATTGGCCGTTGGCAATGAAATCGTTTACTACGGGTAACCAGCTCAGGTCAACGTCCCACGGAATCAGGGTCTCTTCCCAGTCGTCCCGGGTACACCAGACCATGGGTGAATAGGCCTGTTCCAGGAAGGGTCTGCCCGTCTGACTGTTGATCAGATTCTGAGCGTTGATCATCGCGTGAAGCCCGGGAGAAATACTCATGGCGTAATCGATGTAGCCGTTTCTCAGATTGACAACATCCGTAGGACCACCGTTGATGGTGACGACTATCACATCGTCCAGGTTGACCCCTTCTTCGCGCAGCCCCTGGATGATTCCCTCGGTTATTTCCTGGCTGGATCCCATCACTACGTTGAAATCAAGTCCTGCCTGGACCATCGCTTTGGTGATGTTGAGTGAAGGCTCGGTAGCGTACTGACCGTCCTGGGGCTCGGTTACCAGCCTCATGCCGTCTATCCCGGCAATTGCATCCTCGAATCCTCGGATCCCCTGGATTACCGGCGGACTACCGAGAAACCCCTGCAACCACAGAATGTTGAGGTCACCGGATTCGGCAGCGCGCAGCTCGCGTGCGAGTTTCTGGTACAGCTCATACCAGTTGAAATCGATGTCAGCAAACGGAGCGCCCGGGCCCTCGGCAATACCGCTCTCGGTAATCTGCAGCGGAATACCGGCTTCATTTGCAAGCTGCGCTGAGTACTGCGCACTCTCAGGCGTTGCGGCGGTCAGATTGATCGCATCGACGCCCATTGCAATAAGATTCTGTACCGCATTGGTTTCCAGATCCGGTTGATACTCATGATACTGCCAGACGAGATTTGCACCTTCCTGCTCAGCAATCAGGCTATAGCCTTCATAAACCGCAGAGTACCATCCAATCTCGTAGGGGATCACCACTCCAATCGTCAACTCTTCGCGATCGGCAGCTCCGCGTGCATAAACGGGCGAAACCAGCACTGCAAACACCAGCAGCAGTGCAAACAAGAAACCAAGTCTTTTCATCATAGAAATCCTTCCTTATTTGTTACAGATTATTGCGCGATGCAACCGTACAGCACAACTCACTCTTCCAGCCTTTCACCTCCTTGTTGACAGCCTTGTAACAACTCCCCTGTCCGGATGATTTTGCATAATTATGAATCTATTGTGCACGGCTTTAGTGTAAACAAAAGGCAATGCAGGCGTGATCGTTTCATTCAGAAAAAAGTATAGTGTCAATTCGGTAGAGTGTCAATTTCTCCTCAGCCTTCAGTCGGCTACGAGAGCCAGCGGCCGCGCACAATGTCGGCCATCCGGGCGACTGCATCGACGTCGGCGAGTACAAAATCCCGCACGCGGTCGAAGCGCACGTCCAGGTACTCGTGGGCCATCAGGTTGCGTAGCGCGGCCAATGGCTTCAGTGATCTGCGCATAGAGGCAAACGCATCGATTGCCTCCAGCTCCGACAGGATCTGGGCATACGTCTGGGGTACCGGTCGGCGCTCGGACGCCAGAATGATTTTCGCGGTATCTATGGCCGCGTTGATCAGCTGCTCTACCCAGCGGTCGAGGTTGCGCTGCAGATCGCGGTCACGGCTGTAACGGTGCAACCCAACATCGGTAAACTTGTGCCGGTCATCCAGCTCCTGCTCAATGAAGTCCAGGATTCGCTCCAGCCGCGCCCGGTCGGACTCAGAAAGCGACCGGCTGCGCGCCCTGATCACGCGATACTCGCGTGCGGTGTCGCGGAAATCCATCGCCACGTTGGTCACCGCAAGGAAGTAGCGTGAGTGGATCGATTGATCGCGAATCAAGACCGCAATTCCATCCAGCACCACGGCCGCGCAGACCGAGGCCGGTGCTCGATTCAACACCAGCAGGTCCACGTTGCGGTTTGTGGCGCGCTCGAGCGCGAGCTGGATGTCGGCTTCGACCTCTTCGCGCCGCTCGGACTCGATCTGCAGCCGGCGCCCCGAATCGAGATATACCGCCACGTCCACATCCGAGTCAAGACGCAACCGCTGGGCCACAGCAGATCCGAAGAGATAGGCAAACGCGATGCACGGGAACGGCTCGAGCGCGCCGCGCACAGCGGCGCTCATCTCGTCGACATTCATGGCGCCATTGTAGCACAGACCCGGGCGCCCTGGGCTACAGCCTTCCGGCTTGACAACGGTTTCATCCATGCTACACTCACAATTGAAAATCAAGGGCCGGCCCCGGTTCCGCCGGCGCGCCGGTTGATTGTGTTTAGTGCAGGGCGAAGCATTCGCAAGGGAGAAGCTGATGAGCAAAGTGAAAGTTGGCATCGTAGGATTAGGTTGGGTGTCTACGGGGCACATGCAGGCATTCAAGGCAAACCCGAACGTTGAAATTGTGGCCGTCTGCTCACGACGTGATTGGCCGCAGGAAGAGTTGGAACGTATCTACGGCCCGGGTGTCAAGCTCTACAAGGACTACTCGGCGTTCCTGGATCATCCAGGGCTGCAGATGGTGGACATCTGTACCGAGCACCGGCTGCATCCGGATCAGACAGTTGAGGCCGCTGAGAAGGGTAAGCACTTGATGATTGAGAAGCCCCTCAGCCTGGATTTTGCTTCGCTGGAACGCATGCGCAGTGCCATCGAAAAGAACGGCGTCAAGTCTACCGTTTGCTTTGAACTGCGGTTTATTCCTCACTTCAAGCTTATTCACAGTCTGCTCCGAGACAATCTCATCGGTGACGTACACTACATCGAAGTCGATTACTATCACGGAATCGGCCCGTGGTACGGTTTGTACGAATGGCACCGTAAGAAGGCCGAGGGGGGCAGTTCTCTGCTGACCGCCGGCGCTCACGCACTGGATGCGTTGCTCTACTTCAAGGGAGGGAACGTTCAAGAAGTGCAGGCCTACTCTACCAGATCCAAGGCAAAAGAGCTCCAGGGCTATGAATACGATTCGACGTCCGTGAGTCTGATCCGCTTTGAGGACGGAACGCTCGGCAAGTGCGCCAGCTGTATTGATGCGCGTCAGCCGTACCTGTTCAACATTCACATTCTTGGAAGTGAGGGTTCAATCTGGAACAACAAGATGTGGAGCAGCCGGCTGGAAGGTGTTTCTGCGGACAAATGGATCGAGCTGCCGACAGTAATGGCCGAATCGGGCGACGTGCTGGCGCATCCGTACGGGCCGCAGGTTGACGATTTTGTGGACGCTATCCTTTCAGACAGGGACTCGTCGTTGAACTTCGCCGAGGCCTACAAGACGCACAAGACGGTCTTTGCGGTTGAAGAAGCGTTGGTCAGCAAGAAAGCGGTTAAGCTGTCCAGCCTGTAGAACCGTCACAAGAACAGAGAATCTGGTGTCCCTGCACACCGTTTG
>SKLB01000314.1 GCA_007123465.1 Spirochaetales bacterium | reverse complement strand
TTGAGGCTCGCGTCGATCGCGGCGCGCATGTGGTAAACGCTCAGCCCTTCGTCGTTGGCCCCGGGCCCCATCGGGCCAAAGTACTTGGTTGCCAGCACAATGCGGTCGCGATTGCCGCTGTGTTTCATCCAGCGGCCTACAATGCTCTCGGTATACCCGGGCTCTATATCAAATCCGTAGCGGTTGGCGGTGTCAAAGAAGTTGATACCGAGTTCGAGCGCGCGGTCCATGATCGCGTGGGAATCCTCTTCGCTTGCACGGGGGCCAAAGTTCATTGTTCCGAGGCAGATGCGGCTGACCTTCAAGCCGGACCTGCCGAGCTTTGTAAACTTCATAGGGCTATCGTAGCGCGGAATTGGCGGGTCTGTACAGTTTGTGACTACCTGCCGCTGCGTCCGGGTCTCCTGTTGGGCCTTCGGCCGTGCATTCCCCTCTGGCTCCGGAAGGAGTCCCGGTCGCTCCACTCGGCGTATAGATCACGCATAAGGTCGATTTCGGCGAGTTGTGAAGAGATAATGCTACGGGCCAACTGACCGACCTCGCGGTTCTCCACAGCCGAGCTCCGCAGCAGCATGCGCGACGTCATTACCGCGTGCATGTGGTGGCGATGCATGTCCTCAAGAAATACCAGGTCGGCCTCGAGCGGATCGAGCCCGTCGTACGAGCGCATCATCGGTTGGTACGCATCGCTTGCTTGTGTCCCGGGGTGATACTCGGCCAGCCAGCCTTGCATCATTTCGATCTCGCTGGTCTGCTCCTCGATGATAGACTCGAGCAGATCGACCATTTCCTGGCGCTGGGTGATCTGCAGCAGCTCACGAGCACTGTCAACCGCCTCCTGGTGATGAGGAATCATCATAGCGAGATAGTCTGCTTCAGAGGACCATTGGCCGCGCGAGTGCATCTGCGCCGAAGCCGTTGCTGCGGTCAGCAGCATCAGTAGCGCCAGCAGACCGACCACGCGCACGGACCACAGCGGTTGCTTCTGTTGGCATTGCTTGTCATTTGTTCTGAACGACATCATACACGAACTCCTTGAGTGTCTGGTTCAATTCTCTATTGCAAAGGGTAACACTCTATTGTGAAGCGCGTATGAATGGCGCAAAGAATTTCAGAGAGGTGCAGTTACGTTGAAGCTCCGCGAATGCGCCGCGCCTCAGGGGCCCAGGCGGTCGAGCGCTTGCTCCAGATACGCCACGGTACGATCGATGTTGTGGAGCTTATCCAGACCGAACAGGCCGATGCGGAACGTGCGGAAATCCTCAGGCTCGTCGCACTGCAGCGGAACGCCGGCGGCTATCTGAAGACCTGCCTCGGCAAACTTCTTGCCGCTGCGGATAGCGTCGTCATCGGTGTAGCTGACCACCACTCCGGGCGCCTCAAAACCTTCACCGGCCACGCTGGGAAACCCGCGCTCAGCCAGCAGGCTGCGTACTCTGGAACCGAGTTCCAGCTGTTCGGACTGCACCCGTTCAAAACCGTAGGCGTCGGTCTCAGCGATCGTGTCGCGGAAGGCCCGCAGCGAGTCTGTCGGCATGGTGGCGTAGTAGGCGTGGCCGCCGCTCTCATAGGCTTCCATGATCCGTAGCCAGGCGCGCAGGTCGCAGGCAAAGCTGTTGCTCTGGGTGTCCTCGATACGGCTGCGTGCACGCTCTGCCAGCATGACCAGCCCGGCGCACGGTGAGGATGACCAGCCCTTCTGCGGCGCGCTGATCAGGATATCGACCCCCTCGGACTGCATGTCGATCCAGACCGCCCCGGATGCCACACAGTCCAGCACAAAGATGCCGTCCACGGCGTGGGTTGCCTCGGCCAGCGCGCGGATGTAGCTGTTGGGGAGCATCATCCCGGAGGAGGTCTCGACGTGAGGTGCAAACACTACAGCCGGTTTCTGTTTGCGGATGGCGCTGATGACTTCGTCTACCGGAGCGGGTGTCCACGGCGCCTTCGGCTTATCGGCGCCCCGCCGCGCCTTGAGCACGGTTTGCTCGGAAGCGAGTCCGCCTGTCTCGAGGATCTGGGTCCAGCGGTAACTGAACCAACCGTTACGCACAATCAGGCACGGCCGGCCGGCAGCGAACTGGCGCGCGACGGACTCCATGGCGAAGGTTCCGCTACCGGGTACCACCACCACCGAGTGGGCAGCGTAGACTTTCTTGAGGGTGGCCGATATATCGCGCATGACGCTCTGAAACGCCTGTGACATGTGATTGAGCGCACGATCGGTGAACACCACTGAGTACTCGAGCAGTCCTTGCGGGTCAATTCCTGGCAATAATCCGGGCATGATATACCTCCGTAACAGTGTAGGCTCATTGTAGCATCAAAGCTGGTGCCGGCAAAGCGCAAAAAGGGCGTTGTACGCTACTTCCGCTGATCCAGCCGGTTGGCCGGAATCACGTAGAGGGAGTTTGCAGGTAGAGAGGTGGAACTGCTGTCCTGGCAGTCTGCGTTATTTCTCCGGCTTGACCGCAGAAAAGATGTGATACGAGCAGATTTTTCGCAAGTAATAGACGTGGCGGAACACTTGAGCTCGCACGAAGAGCATGATATGTGCTCGTCGCAGGGGACCGCGAATCTTGTGGTTTCGAAACCACGCCTTTCGAGAGCGGAAACCCTGCAGCACCGGATCGGTAATATCGCGCTCGGCGTCAATCCGCAGTCCTGCGCGGGTAAAGGCGGTTCGATACGAATCGGCAAACCAGTAGTTCTGCGACAGGCGCCGCTCCCACATGCGCAGCAGAGGACTGCGACGGTTGGGCTTCATCAGGATGTCGGCCATAACAAACCGACCTCCCGGCTTCAGCACGCGATAGACCTCACTGAGGAACGACGGCTTATCGGGGTAGTGAAAGGCACTCTCCACATTGAGCACCGCGTCAAAGGCGGCATCGGGGATTCCTTGCATATCCTGGGCATCCGAGGCGAGAAAGCGGATGTTCGACAGACCTCTGTCTGCCGCAATACGACCGGCAAGTTCGACATTGTTCGGATTCAGATCCATGCCCGTAACGTGGCCCGGGCTGTGATTGGCGAGGACATACATTGACTGCACACCGTTGCCGCAGCCGACCTCCAGCATCCGCTTGTCGGTCAGATCGGGAAAGAAATCGAGACAGGCCTCGGTGAGGTTGGCCTGGCCGTCGAGCAGGGTATCAGCGGTAGATCCGTAGTAAGGGAAATGGACCATCTGGTGCTCACCGAAGATCTCCTGGTACAGGTCGTTCATGATCTGGTGGTAGTCGCCTAAAGAGAGCGCTGCCCGCAAGAGTCCGATAAGCGACCGATCTGTTTGCACCAATGTTCCGCCCACGCGTGCCCCCCTGGATGCCAAGTTGGCTAATCATACTAAATCAAAGCAGTTTTCTCAACTACCCGCCTTCGAGAAAAACCTGGGACCTGGTACGCAGCAACCGCTACTAATCCTTTTCCTCACTTGACCGGCTCAGATGGGGACCCTATACTTACGCAGCTCACGCAGCAACGTATCAATTTGTCTAAAGGAACACTACGATGAAGAACGCCGAAGGCAACATTCTGACACTCGAGGAAGCTCTGCAGCAGCCATGCAAGCATCGGGACATGGATCTCGCGTTGCAACCCATGGACAATTACAGCAGGACTCCAGGAGGTCCCAACGGGTGCCCTTTGGCGTTCTGGGCATCGTGGAGCTTGAAGGACCGTCCGCGCAGAATTGCCTTGCTGCTGGATGACTG
>SKLB01000262.1 GCA_007123465.1 Spirochaetales bacterium | reverse complement strand
GGTCCAACGGCGCTGTGCGGACGGCGCGTATTCTCGCTTTTCCCGCATCAGACACGTTTTGTGCTGCCGGCGCACGACGCGCTGCCCGTACCGGATGAGGTGCCGACCGAACGCGCGGTAATGGCTGCGTCGATGGAGACCGCGGTCAACGCAACCTGGGACAGCCGGATTGCCGTGGGTGACCGGGTGGCGGTCGTCGGGTTGGGTGTGATCGGCGGGCTGGTGGCGTACCTGGCGCAGGCGGTTCCCGGAACCAGCGTGACCGCCTACGACATCAACCCCGATCGACGCGCGCTGGCCGAGCGGCTGGGCGTGGCCTTCGTTCCGGCGCCAAGCACCACCGTCCCGGCGCCGTACGACGTGGTGTACCATACCAGCGCCAGCGCCGACGGACTTCAGACCGCGCTGGCGGTCAGCGGCGTTGAAACACGGATCATCGAGCTGAGCTGGTACGGGGACCGCGCGATCCCGCTGGGGTTGGGCGGCTTTTTCCACTCGCGACGGCTCCAGCTGATCTCGTCGCAGGTGGGGCGCATACCAGCAGCGCAGAGCAGCCGCTGGACCCACCGGCGGCGGCTGGAGCTTGCGCTTTGGCTGCTGCGCGATCCCCTGCTCGACTGCTTCCTCAGCGCAGAAAGCGCCTTCTCACAACTGCCGCAGACAATGGAACGTTTGGCGCAGCAGCCGGGCGGTACTCTGTGTCATTCGATCGTCTATTGAGCGCACAAGGAGTAACACGTCATGTACAGCGTGCAAGTACGCGATCACATCATGATCGCCCACAGTTTTCAGGGATCGATGTTCGGCCCGGCGCAGCGAATGCACGGCGCCACCTACGTGGTGGACGTCGAGCTGCAGCGCGCCGAACTGGACGAAAACAACGTAGTAGTCGATATCGGCTGGTTGCACCAGCAGCTGGCGCAGACGCTGGCGCCGCTGGCGTATCGCAACCTGGACGAGCTGCCGCAGTTTGCCGGAATCAACACTACCACCGAGTACATCTCGCGCTACATCTTTGACACCCTGGCGCAGCGCATCGCCGAAGCGTTTCAGGGACGCATGCGCGTCACGCTGCACGAATCTCACGTGGCGTCGGCATCGTACGAAGGTGACGTCTGAGTGAAACAACCGCCTGAGCGCTGGTGGATGGTGCTCCCGGGGCCGCTTGACCGCAGTACCGGCGGTACCATCTACGACCGGCGCGTAGTCGAGGCGGCCCGAGCTGCCGGCGACAGCGTGACGGTGGTATCGCTGCCCGGAGCCTTCCCGACGGGACTGGAGCAGGCCGACCGCGAGGCGTGCCGCCGCGAGCTTGCCGCCCTGCCGGACGGCGCAACGGCGTGCGTCGACGGACTGGTGCTGGCCGCGCTGCACAACGAACTGCTGCAGCTGACGCAGCGCTGCCGGATGCTGCTGCTGATCCATCACCCTACCTCCGAGGAGCCGGGGCTGGACCACGCGCTGCGCGCCGAGCTCTGGCGCCGTGAGTCCGCGGTGATCGGCGCCGCGGACCACGTTATCTGCACCAGCGCGTTTACCGCACGCCGACTGATATCGCGTGGTGTGGCCGCAGAAACCGTTTCGGTAGCAGCTCCGGGGGTCGATCTGCCGCAGCAGCCGGCGCCGGACAACCGCGATACGCAGCGGCGGCCGCTGCGCCTGCTCTGCGTTGCCAACCTCATCGAGCGCAAAGGCCTGGCGTACCTGCTGCAGGCGCTCGAGGAGCTCCGTGAACTGAAATGGCAGCTGACGATCGTCGGCTCCGCTGAGCTGGAACCGCAGGTCGCGGAGCAGCTGCAGCGCGACGCGCTCCGGCGCGGCCTCGAAGGGCGAGTGCGCTTTGCCGGGCCGCAGAGCGCCGCGGCCCTGCGGCGACTCTATACCGAGGCGGACCTGTTTGTACTGCCGTCGCTGTGGGAAGGCTACGGCATGGTATTGACCGAAGCCGCCGCCCACGCGCTGCCGATTGTTACCACCGACGGCGGGGCAATTCCGGACACCGTGGCCGGCCTGGCAGCCGTAGTGGTTCCGGCAGCCGATGCGCCTGCGTTGACCGCTGCGCTGCGCCCCCTCTTGAGCGACGCCGCACAGCTCAGCACGCTGCAGGCGCACGCCAGCAGCGCGGTTGCGGGCTTACAGCCCTGGCACGCTGCAGCCGCCGAGTTCAGGCGCATCCTGCACGCAGCAGCGGCTTCAGAGCACAGCGGCGGCTTTGACCGGCAGTGGCTGGCGCTGCGCGAGCCGGCCGACCATGCCGCGCGCGATGAAACGCTGTGCACGCAGCTGGGTGCCTATCTGCAGCGCCGTGTCGCGCCGACACCGCGCGCGCTGCGCGTTGTTGACCTTGCCGGCGGTACCGGATCCAACCTGCGTTTTCTGGTACCGCGGCTGCAGCTACCGCAGCGCTGGACGCTGTGCGACATCGATCCGATCCTGCTCGACCACGGACGGCGGCAGTGCCAGCGCTGGATCAAACAGCAGGGACTGGGTGGACAGATCGAGCTTACTGCCCGCGTGGTTGATCTGGCGCGCGAGATCCCGATCAGCGCCGACGGTGATTGCCCTGACCTGGTAACCAGCTCCGCGCTGCTCGACCTGGTGTCCCGGGCGTGGCTGGTTCAGCTGGTAGAGCGATTGTGCGCCTGCGATCCGCGTCCAGCTCTGCTTGCGGCAACTATCTACTGCAGCGGCAGCCGGTTCTATCCGCCCGATGACCAGGACAGCGCAGTGATGGCAGCATTTGAGGCCGATATGCGGCGCGATAAGGGCTTTGGTGCGGCGCTGGGCGGCAACGCCGTCGGCGAGGCATCACGCGCGCTGGCTGCAGCGGGCTTCAGCGTGACCCGCGCTGATTCCAGCTGGACACTGGACGGTTCGCTCTGCAGGCACATTGGCAGCCGGCGGTTCACCGCGTTGCTCGAGCGCCAGCTTGCGTTCTTCGGCAGCGCCGCACTGCAGCAGGGCGTCGATATCAGCGGTTGGCTGCAACGGCGTCGCGCGAGCCTGCACGATGGAACGCTCCACGCGCGTATCGCACACAGCGACATACTGGCGCTTGCCGCTGCGCGCCACGATCTGCTACGCTAGGCGGGTATATGTTGAAGCCTCATAAGCGGCTCCTCAGCGCGTTGCTGTGCCTGACGGTGCTCAGTACTACGCTTGCCTCGTACGGCTCGCGCGCCACGGACCACGGTGATACCGAGTCAGACGCCGCGCTACCAACCGTCCAGCAGGCAGTCGAGTACTACTACCAGGGGCGTATTGAACGTGCGATTACGGAGCTCGAGCAGCTGGTGCACGCCTCGCCGCAGGATCAGGATGCCAGGCGCAACCTGGCGCTGCTGCTGCTCGAAAGCGGGCGCCACAGCGAGGCGCTGGCCCGGCTGAACCCTGCCGGTGACAGCCTGCCGGCACAGGTGCAGCTGCTGGCCGGAGAGCCGCAGCGGGCACTACGGAGCTTCGAAGCTGTCGAAGATCCGGACGCCATGCACATGTTCTGGACCGGCGTTGCGGCGCGCGACACCGGAGACCCGCAGCGCGCCGCTGAAGCGTTTGCGCATGCGGTCTCTATTGAACCCCATCTGCCCTACGCGCACCATTTTCTGGGCCAACTGGCGCTGGAACAGCAAGAGTGGGATGCCGCCGCCGAGCACCTGCAGCGCGCGCTGCGCCAGGACGGCAATCTGACCAGCGTTTTTGAGCCGCTGGCCCGCGCACAGATT
>SKLB01000073.1 GCA_007123465.1 Spirochaetales bacterium | reverse complement strand
GGGATCACCGGCGTCGGACAGCACCCTTGGTCCCACGGCGGGACTCAACGTGGACGGTCAACACGACCACATCTGGGATACCTGTGTGCCGACCTTCCTGCACTTCAATATCCCGCTGATCATTGCCGGTGTTATCGGCGCGCTGATTCTGTAGCAGGGGTGCAGAGCGGCACAATCCATACGCTGCCCGAGACCGCGCGCCAGGAGGCCCGGACATGCAAAAAAAAGATAAGTCCAGGCTGCCCAGGACCTATCGCGAGTTTGTCACGCGCTTCCCCGGGATGGCCGCCGCTCACGAGCAGCTCGGACAGGCCGCGGAGGCCGCCGGACCGCTTGAGAAGCGGACGCAGGTGCTGGTCAAGATCGGCATCTGCGCCGGCGCCGGGCTCGAGAGCGCCCTGAAAAGCCAGGTCAGGCGAGCCGCCGAACACGGCGTAACGCCGCAGGAGATCGAACACGCAATCATGCTGGGGATGAACTCGCTGGGCTTTCCCAGCACCGTGGCCGCGTGGCGCTGGGCACAGACCGAGCTGTCGAAATCGGCAGAGCAGGAGTAGATTTCGCCGAAAGGCCGCATGGTGGCGCAGCGGCAATCTGCTTCGCAGTCTCCACCCCGGTACTTGACGACTATAGATCCGGAGGCGCTATGCGAATCTCTGCCTGAATCCGGCTTCCCGGAGAATCTGCGGCAATCGTCAGCCTATCTGCACCCGACTGGTAGCTATCCCCGGAAATCATCAAAACCTGCTCCTCTTGCGTTGCGGGGTCGTGGAGCACCATCTGCGTGACGGTTCCGTCGGCATCGACGATCGCCCCGATCAGAGCAAGATCGACACTGGCGAGAAACCGCAAATTGGTTCGCCTTCTGAAAGGGTTTGTGACGTCACCGAGGGCTTTGGCGATATTCGCCGGATCGTCATTGTACACGACGAAGGCGCGGTCGCCGACAAAGGCGTGGGCAAACGAGAGGTAAACTGTGTCGTCGTGCCGTGTGTTGTCGTTGCGAGAGTACTGGGTCTTTGGAATGGTCGTTGCCCAGAGGGGAGCCCCTTCGGCGCTCAGGCGCATCGCGATAATGGAATCGTCCTCCTGGATTGGAGTGTACGTCGTGTACGTGGTGGTGGTCGTAACCTTGTAGTATCCGGCAGCTGTGTAGTCGTAGTCCGTCCTGACGGTGGAGAAGCTTTCCGCAGCGACCCACCTGTTGCTTATCTCGGCAAGCAGAATCACCGAATCGTCATCCAGAAAGTTAATGCCGCGGATATTCACGTGGGAGACATCGACCTCGCGTCTGAGTTGCCCTTCAGTCAGAAGCCGAGACAGGAATTCCTCGTCGAACGGGTAATAGTTGCTGAAGGCGACATCCGCGGAGCTCTCATCGAGGCGCATATAGAAGGCGCCCGTGACCCCTTTCATCAGATCTTGCCAGAAAGTCGTTCGGTTGGAATACAGCCCGACGCAGGCTACCTCTCCCCCGGGCCGGTAGGCGAATCTCAGAGTCCGTATGGTGTGGTCCTCCAAGAAGAGCCTCACTTCCTTGAGATCCTGCATGCCGGCGGAGAGCGTAAGAAAACGGTACTCATAGTTGGGTTGTCTGTTCACGTATCGGCGACGCGACCCGTTGTAGACCACCGCGACCATGCGAAACGTTCCGTCGGGATCGAGAGAAATATCCTCCATGTCGACGAGATGAGCCTCGAAATCCAGAGGGTGCACCGCTTCGCTTAGCGGAGAGAACTCTGGGTCGAAGATGTAGGCGTACAGATCCGCCGTATCCTGCTGGAAATTCGGCGCGATGACCATCGCGTAGACCCGGTCGTCCATAATCCTGATGAAGAACTGCGATGAGAAAAGGTACCGGCCCGCGTAGGGGACCGCGGCGATCTCCCGGGGAGGCTCAGGAACCAATCCCTCCTTGACGATCTCGTGTACTATCAGTGAGCTCAGCTTCTCTCTGTTGTTCCTTCGGGCCATGAGAACGTAGAACCTGTCGCCGCCGTCGGAAAAGCCCTGGTAAGAGTCCCCCTTCTTGCCCAGCCTTTCCGAAGCAAGAACCTTTCCGTCTGCGTCTATGTGCTGTATACGCCACCGCGATTGCCCGGACATGGACGTGGGTCTGTTAACCAATCGATAGCCCGGTGCGATTGTCCGGTGTGTTCGGGGAAGCCCGAAACCGATGTTGCGAGGCGGCGGCGCAGGAAGCTGTTGCTGGTCGAGCCACTGGATCTCTACTATAGAACCGTTGTCCGCGGTAAGGCTGCTATCCCGAAGAGCTATCGGGTTGAAGGGCGGCGGGCCAGAAACGCATCCTGACAGAACGGCGAAAGTCAGGGTTACTGCCACTACCATCCACACGCGTGTCTTCATGGTTACACCTCTCTGCGGCTATTATACGGGCTAACCGCCGTCCGGCCTTGTTCAAGCCAAGAGAAACTTCCGATCGCGACGAAAATACGTCCGATCGCGACAATCAGGATCGCCGCAAAGACATCGACCGATTGACAGCCTCCGCCAGAGCGGTTCTCGGGCGCGCCACTAGAAGCCGCAGCGCCGGCAGACGGGCCGTGTCGGCCGGTGGTTTTAGAAAAACCTGGAGACGTGCGCCCTACGTGGCGAAAAGCGTGTGACAAACGAAGAATATCGTTCTACACTTCCGGTTATGCGTATCCGCCAAAAGGTGGCATTGGCGTGCTCCCTGATCTGTATAGCCTGCTCAGGGTTTCTCCTTCTCCTTTTCTTTGGCAGATCGATTCAGGAAATCATAGCCGATGAGACGGAGCTGCCTGTTGCGGAAATCCATCTTACGGTGATTCTTCCCGACAACAACGACTCGTTCTTTCGTTCTCTTGCGAGTGGCGGCCGTGCGGAGGCCGTGGCACAGCAGGTTGCGCTTGAGTTTCTGTACTACAATTCAGAGCGCGAAGCAGCCCTGCTGTTACTTCAGGCACGATGGATTCAAACGGAAGGGGTTCTGATTTATCCGCCGGAGCAGAATAGCTTCACTCGTGAGATCGACCAGCTTGAACGTGACGGCGTCCCGGTTGTGACGCTGATTAATGATAACCCTTTGTCGAAGCGTAGTGCGCACCTGGGCTTTGATGATGAGGGCGTGGCTCGCGAACTCGTTCGCATGACCGGAATTGAGGCCACGCAAGATTCGCAGACCTGGGCGCTACTCGTCAGTGCTGATAGCGAAGGACAGCCGACATGGGGCGGAACGAGGATGGCCGCGGTGGTTCGCAGCATGCTTTCTAACTACGTCGGAGTCGACCTCTTGCCGGAGAGAGCGATAGACCAGGGCTATTTTTCCGGAGAACAGGCGGTCGTACAGCTCTTGCGGGAACACCCGTACCTGGGTGGGATCATCGTCGCAGTACCACAGACCCTGGGGGGCGTGGTGCAAGCACTTATTGATCATTACCGCCTTGGACGCATCGGCGTGGTTGGGATTGATTTCGGCGCAGGGGTAGAGGAGGCACTCGCGCGGGGCCTGCTGGACGGTACAATCAGCAGACACCCCGAGCAGATAGGTGCCCAGGGCGTACGCAGCCTCATCGAGGTGGTGCGCGGCGAGTCTCCTCCGGAGTATCGCGACCTGGCTTATTCGGCGGTCGAGCCGGCACGGGGTGCGTCTTGGCAGGAGTAACGGCGGCACTTTCACAAGGACATAGCGATGGCCAGCCTTCGACGTAGAGTGTTTCTCTACCTCGCGGCACTATCAATCCCGCTTGCGCTGGGGGTTCTGGTACCGATCACGCTCATTCAAATCTTGCTGAATAGAAGCCTGCTGATGTACGAGCGCAACCAGCAGTACCAGATTGTAGATGAGCTTGTACACGGGCTTGAGGAGCGGCTGAGAGAGTATCTCGAGACCCGATCCACCGACAGTCTGCGCGGGTATTTCGAAGTCGCGGACCAGCTCCAGAACTCGGTCGTTCTCTTCTCACCGAACCCACATGACCAACGGCTCGTGGATCAGGAACGGCATCTTGAACGGTCTGTCCACTTCTTGATCAAGAGCCTTCAAAAAACGGCGGACCGTGCGGTTCAGGAAAAACGGGGACGCTCCCCCGAGGAATATACCCGGCTGCACTCGGAGGTTCGAGCGATCTCCGGTTTGCTTCGCTCTGAACTTATTGCGCTCTCGCAGAAAGAACTCACTCGAGTAATGCAGGTCCAGGAAAGTTTCTCTCGTCAGTTCACATGGGTGCAGGTATTTAGCTTCCTGTTTCTCACGAGCGTTATGTTCCTGACCGCCGTACTCGCCACCATGGTTGCCGGCAAGATAGCCGAACCAATAAGCAGGTTATCCGGATCGGCACTTCGTGTTGCCGACGGCGACTTCTCCGTACCCGATATGCCGTTGCGCGGGAGCACCGAGGTCCGTCACATGGCTGATGCGTTCAACCGGATGAAAGAGTCGATCCGGCACAACATTAACGAGATGCAACGCACAGCGGAGATGGAGAAGGGGTTGATGGAAGAGAGAGTTGCAAATCTCAGGATGAAGAACCGTGTCAAACAGGCTGAGATGGCCTCGTTGCAGAATCAGATCCGGCCTCATTTCCTCTTCAACGCGCTCAATACCGGGGTTCAGTTAGCAACCATCGAGGAGGCCGAGCGAACAAGTGATTACCTCGACTCGCTGGCAAGCCTGTTCCGTGCAAGCCTCCGTCCCCTGTCCGAGGTATCGACGCTCGGGCTTGAGTACGAGACGCTGTGTTCCTTCCTCCGTATCATGAACATACGATTCGGTACTCGCGTGGAGCTGCACAATGAGCTTGCCCCTGACACGAACTCAACACCGCTACCCCGGCTGATGCTCCAACCTCTGGTTGAGAACTCCGTGGTTCATGGTTTTCAGAACGGCGAAGGGAACATCTTCCTCAGTTCCAGATACGATGGAACGCGGGTGCTGATTGAGCTTCGCGACGACGGCGTTGGGATGACCCCTGAGCTTATCGAGAAGATCTCGCATGAAGCGTCCGCATGGGACTCGGATCTGCCACAACCCGATGACAGCAGTGACGGAGTTGGCTCCGGAATAGGACTGCGAAACGTCATATATCGGTTACGTCTGTTCTGCGGAACCGATGACTGCTATGCAATCGACAGTAAAGCGGGAGCCGGCGTGAGAATACGCCTGTGGGTGCCTGAGGCGGACGGTATACCGGCTGCGATGGAGGGACATACGTGAGACGGCGGATCTACGTAATTGATGATGAGCTACCGGTTTTGGAAAGTGTTCGTTTCATTGTTGAAAGTTCGTTTCCTTCAGGTGAGATCTGTGGAACCTGCACCAGCGGCATAACGGCGATTGGAGAGATTGATCATGATCCGCCTGACATCCTGCTGGTCGACATCCGCCTCCCGGGAATATCGGGACTTGAGATACTCAACGACGTACGTACACGTCATCCCGGTGTTCTCTGTATCATTATCTCGGCCTACGAACAGTTTTCGATCGCAAAAGAGGCGCTTGAATTTGGTGTTTTTGCCTACATCGTCAAGCCGGTGACGAAAGCGAGATTGCTCAAGATCCTGGGCGATGCATGTGAGGAGCTGGACCGTAGTGACCGACGGCACGAGGCTGATTTGGCGGGCAAAGACCTTCGGCGGTCGGTAGAGAGTTTACTTGAACGACAGCTGGTGCCGCGCTTATTCTCCGGGGTGTGGCGCCCACCGGCCGATGAGTGGGAGTTGTGGCTGATGGCTCTTCGCAATGTTCGGCCTGACTTCCTCCCCTCGGTGGCGTTGGCATTCGTTCCCTGCGCCGACGCTTCAAAGGCTCCCGGTCTTGCGGCCGCCCTGCGTTACAAACTGCCGTGTTGGACCGGAGTTATAGACTCGGGTGGCGTTGGTGTCCTGATGGCAGCGCGTAATAGTGACGTATCCCGTGCCCTCCGTGACTCCGCGCGCGGCGCCCTCAGAATGGTACACGACGGCATGATTGAGGAGCCGACGATCTGGTCCTCACAGCCGATTCCCCTGGAGCGGGTCTGGGAGACGCTTTCTGCGCTTGGAACTGCTGCACCTGAGTACGACATCAGCCGAATTGATTCCCCCTCCGCAACCGGACCGCAGCTGCGAGATGCCTTGACGAAGATCCCCGGGCTACTCAAGTCCGGGGACAGCACCGCCCTGGCAAAGTGGCGGGAGGCAACCATTCCTCTGCTTCATCGGATGCTGGCCCGTAATCATGAGTACACCCTCTTGCTTCTTATGGAGCCGATCCTGGAAGCCTACCCATTACCAAGGTTACCTCCGGCTGCAATCTGCGAGCTCGGCCGCCAGTCGACGGCAGAGAGCACTCTCGATGTTCTATTGCGCCTCATAGGCGGCGCAAAAAACGTAACCGGTAGTTACGAGGGGGACTCCCGTTCACTTCGTGATGCTCTCGAGTACCTGCGCAGCCATTTCTCGGAGCCTGTGTCGCTCGACGATGTGGCGGTGGTTGCGAAAGTTTCCTCCGCCCACCTGTCACGTCTTTTTCGGCAGGAGCTACAGCTGTCGTTCTCGGACTATCTAAGTTCCTTGCGCATGGAGGAAGCACAGCGGCTACTCTCAGAGTCGAAACTCAGCATGAAGGAGATTGCCTACGCGGTTGGTTATCAGGATTCCAACTACTTCAGTCGGGTTTTCAAGCGTTGGGTTGGTGTGCCCCCGCGGGAGTACTCTGCGAGCACCCGGGTTTCCGGGAAGGGGGATGCGCCTTGAGGAGACGACGCTCGCCGGTATCCGATGCTAAGAAAGCAATACTTGTTGCCGTCGCGATTGTTTCGTTCGCGGCCTGCGGCCGATCCGACTCGCAGGTGGAAAGAGACGGCGACGGCGCGCATGATAGTATAAGAATCGGTTTCTCCATGGACTCTTTTGTAGTCGAGCGATGGCAGCGTGACCGCGATGCGTTTCTGGACGAAGCACGCATCAACGGGGTCGAGGTCATTCTGCGTACCGCCAACGAAAGGCTGGATGTACAGCGGGAACAGTTATTGGAGCTCGCGCAGTTCGGTATAGACGTGCTCGTGGTGGTTCCCAATGATGCCGAAGGGCTGTCGGATATAATAGAGAGTATTCGGAACCGTGGGGTTCCAGTCCTGGCCTATGATCGTCTGGTAAGGAACACAGCCATCGACGGGTATATCAGCTTTGATAATCAGGGTATCGGGTCGATGATGGCGGAAGCTGTGCTGAATGAACTTGATTTGCGCGGGGATGAGGACAGCGCCGTCCTGGTTATCAACGGGGCGCTGAATGACTACAACAGCTTCATGATCAATCGGGGGATCGTGACCTCGCTCACGCCACGAATCGATAGCGGTGAGGTGAGATTACTCGACAGTCTCTGGCTTCAGACATGGCGCAACGAAGAGGCTCATGATGCCATCGAAGACGCGTTCGATCGCTTTGGGCATATCTCGGGCGTCATAGCCGCCAACGATCTCATTGCGGATGCCGTGGTGCGTTCCGCTGCAGCCCGAGGGCTTGCGGGAGATTTGCTCGTGAGTGGAATGGACGGGAACCTTGCGGCGGTACAACGGGTTGCCGAGGGTACCCAGCTCATGACGGTTTATAAACCGATAGAAGACCTGTCTCGGCGGGCGGTACACGCTGCAGTTGAGCTTGCCACGACGCGAATCCTCCATGGTGATGAGCTTATTCATAACGGGAGCATCGAGGTTCCGTTCATACGGCTTGCGCCGATCCTGGTGACGCAAGCGAATATCCTTGATACGGTCATCGCAGACCGCTTCCACTCTTATGATGATGTGTTCCGCAATGTTCCGGAGTCAGAGCGCCCACCCAGATAGAACCCACACAGATAGTTTTGATGCAGTGATTGTCCAAGTGTGACACTTCTGCATGGTTCGTGACAGGATTCTCCAGTAGAAGGCAATGATCCTCCTGATGACAGTTCTCCCAGACGGGTTTAGCGTTAGGGAACAATAATCAGAAGGAGATTTGTATGAAGAAACTTTTCGTGGTATTCGCTGGGATCCTTGCTCTGTCAATGATATTTTCGGCCACTCAGGTTTTTGCAGGGGGCCAAGGTGAGCCGGCGGTAGAGGGCCAGATAGTGGTGGGGCTTTCTCTCCCGACACAGCGTGAGGAACGGTGGGTGCGCGACCGGGAGACTATGATTGCCGAGGCCGAGCGTCAGGGCATTGATCTGCGCGTAGCGGTTGCAGACGCCGACATGGCTCAACAAGCCTCTCAGGTAGAGAACCTGCTTGTGCAAGGTGTGCAGGTACTCATTCTTGCCCCCCATGACGCGCACGCTGCGACCTCGCTTGTCGAAGAGGCGGCCGCAGACGGTGTGCCGGTAATCTCGTACGACCGGCTGATCCTCAGTGATCTGGTAGATGTATACCTATCCTTTGACAACGAGCGAGTTGGTGAGCTTCAGGGTGAGTTCATCACCAACCTTGTCCCCGCCGGGAATTACATCGTCATGTCGGGCGCGCCGACTGATAACAACGCAGCCCTTTTCAAGCGGGGCGCAATGAAATACATCCAGCCTTTGGCCGATTCGGGAGACATCAATATTGTTTCCGAACGAGCGGTCGATAACTGGCTTCCCGAGAACGCGCTGAACATTGTTGAGAACGCACTCACAGCGAACAACAACCAAGTTGATGCAATTCTTGCGCCGAACGACGGAACGGCCGGTGGTGCTATTCAGGCACTCGCAGCTCAAGGCCTTGCAGGCGGGTTTCCCATCACCGGCCAGGATGCCGAGCTTGCCGGCGTGCGCCGCATCGTGGAAGGCACCCAGTCGATGACGATTTTCAAAGACACCCGTGAGCTGGGAACAGCGGCGATTCAGGCAGCAATTACCCTTGCTCAAGGTGGCTCGGTAGAAACCAACAATGTGGTTGAAGGAGTGCCCTCCTTGCTGCTGACTCCGCATGTCATCACGGCGGACAACATTGATCTTTTGATCGACAGCGGTTATCTCTCACGTTCACAAATCTATGGTGACTGACCCGAGTCCGTTCGGTTAAGGACCTTTCCCCAGGGTGCATCGGTTGATGTTGCCCTGGGAAACTCTTCGTGTGGTAGATCGGTTGATGGGAATTGACATGTGTGAGGAGCAGTCATGAGCGAACACATTCTTGAGATGAGCAACATTGTTAAGGATTTTCCCGGTGTCCGGGCCCTTGATGACGTGAGCTTTCAGGTGAAGTCTGGTGAGATACACGCGCTGGTCGGAGAGAACGGCGCCGGAAAATCCACCTTGATCAAGGTACTCAGCGGGGTTCACCCCAACGGCTCATACAGCGGCAGAATTCTTGTCGATGGTGTCGAACAACAGTTCCAGCAGATCAGAGACAGCGAAGACGTCGGTATAGCGGTGATCTACCAGGAGTTGGCTCTTGTACCGCAGATGTCGGTGGTGGAAAACCTCTTTCTCGGGGTCGAGCGCGGCAAACCCTACGCCATCGACTGGGATACGGCGAACAGCGAGGCAAGGGAATGTCTCGACGAGGTGAACCTTGATATCAGTCCCAAGGCATTGATAAGGAACCTTGGTATCGGCAAGCAGCAGCTGGTGGAAATCGCAAAGGCAATTGCGAAGAAGGCCCGCATTCTCGTGCTGGACGAGCCGACGGCCGCATTAAATGAACAGGACAGCGCCAATCTCCTGGAGATTCTGCGGAAGCTCCGCGATCGCGGAGTCAGTTGTATCTATATCTCGCACAAGCTGAATGAGGTGATAGAGATCGCAGACAGCGTGACGGTACTGCGCGATGGGAAGACCGTCAGTACGCATGATATGCAAGGGCCGGATCGGCTTGACGAGCCTCGAATCGTCTCACTGATGGTAGGTCGCGAGTTAACCGAACGGTTTCCCCGCGTAGAGCACACGCCGGGTGAGGTGGTGCTTCAGGTGCAGAACTGGTCCGTGCAGGATCCGGACAATCCAAATAAAAAGATTGTCGATGCCGTTTCTTTTGACGTCCGACGAGGAGAAATCCTCGGTGTAGCCGGGTTGATGGGCGCCGGCAGAACCGAGCTCATGATGAGTATTTTCGGCGCATACGGGAAACGTGTCGGCGGCACGATTGCGTTACGCGGCAAGCAACTGGACATTCGAAATCCAGGTGACGCGATACGGGTGGGGCTGGCGTATGTCACCGAGGATCGTAAGGGGAAAGGTCTGGTGTTGGGGATGGATATCCGTCACAACACGACCTTGGCCGCCCTTCGCGCGGTTTCCAGGTTTTCCATCATTGACCTGTTCGAGGAAATCCGCACAACCGAGCAGTACGTGCAGGCGCTGCGCATAAAGACCCCAAGTATAGAGCAGAAAGTGAGAAACCTGTCCGGAGGAAACCAACAGAAGGTTGTTCTCGGCAAATGGATGCTTACGCAACCCGAGGTGCTGATCCTGGATGAACCGACCCGCGGCATAGATGTAGGCGCGAAGTTCGAGATCTATAAGGTGATGAATGAGCTTGTCGCAAAAGGAGTTTGTATTGTGATGATCTCCTCGGAACTGCCGGAAGTACTGGGCATGAGCGACCGTGTGATCGTTATCCATCAGGGGACGCTTAGCGGCGAACTCCACTGGTCCGAGGCCACGCAGGAAAAGACAATGACATTAGCAACGGGAGGTTTAGAAAAATGACTCGTCAGAAGACCGAACAATCAAGTCTACATATGCTCCAGGATCAGCTGCGACAGAACATACGCCAGTACGCGATGTTCATCGCGCTAATCTCTATCGGGGTGATCTTCACCGTGCTAACAAACGGCGTGTTTATTTCTCCCCGGAATCTCTCCAATTTGCTGCTGCAGACTTCCTTCATCGGGATCCTTGCGGTAGGTATGGTGCTGGTTATTGTCGGGGGCCATATCGATCTTTCGGTTGGGTCAATCGTAGGTTTCACCGGCGGCTTCGCGGCGGTGCTCCAGGTGAATTACGGATTCAATACCGCTACCGTTGTTATCCTCGCATTGGCGCTGGGAGCCGTGATCGGTGTATGGCAAGGCTTCTGGATCGCGTATCGCGCGGTGCCCGCGTTCATCGTTACTCTGGCCGGTATGCTGATCTTTCGGGGAGCGCTCATTGCTCTGACCGGCGGGCAGACAGTTGCACCGCTCGCTCCAGGTTTTCGTGCAATTGGTCAAGGCTACATCCCACGTCTCTTCGTCAATGTTGATGCTGTAGCAGGCTTTCATGACCTGAGTTTCTTGATTGCCGTTGCAGCAATTGCCGCCTACGTTTTGTTGGCGATTAGGGCACGAACGCGTCGAAAACGTTATGAATTAACAAACCTCCCTATGCCGTTGTTCATTGCGAAGATCGTGATAGTGGGATCCATGATGTGGTTTGTTTTCTCGATCATGGTTAGCTACCGAGGAATTCCGTACTCAATTATGATACTCATGGCTTTGGTGCTTCTGTTCGTGTACATAACCAACAACACCACGTTCGGCAGACACGTGTACGCGATCGGCGGGAACCGCGAAGCCGCGCTGTTGTCCGGCATCAACATCAAGCTCAAGACCTTCTGGATCTTTGTCATCATGGGAGGGCTGTCGGCCTTGTCCGGGCTTGTGTTCACCGCCCGGTTGAACGCAGCTACTGCAGGCGCGGGCAACCTCTTTGAGCTGGATACTATTGCGGCCGTCTTCATCGGCGGTACCAGCATGCGAGGCGGAGAAGGTACGGTTGTCGGTGCAATTGTCGGGGCGCTTGTTATGGCCAGCTTGAACAACGGAATGAGTCTGATGACCGTTCCTTCCGAGTATCAGCTGATCGTCAAAGGTCTTATCCTGGTGCTTGCGGTTTGGTTTGATGCCAGCAGTCGCTCAAGCAATTCGTAAGGAGAGCGGTCATGGATGCATTGCAGAGAGAATACGAGCGGTTCGGCCCCTGGGTGGTCCCCATCGCGGGTATGCAGGATATTCCGCAGCAGTTTCTGCGGTATCAAGAGCTGATTGGCGAGGCGGTGTTCGCATTCAAGATCCCGATTAACGTGGAACGACGAAACGTGAAGCCAGGAATGCCGCTGTATCATACAGTAGTCGTGTTCAGGGAGGACGTGCTCCTCTTGCTTCAGCGAACTGGAAAAGACGTCCACGCGACCGAGATTCCGTATCAGGAGATCCAGTACCTTCAATACGTCGGCAATGTTCTGGTTGGTGAAATGCTTCTCGGCACGGCGGAACAGATCCACGTGCTGAACTTCAATCCTGTGGAGACAGCGCCCGTTGAGAAGGGAATAGGCATTATCCGAAAGAGCTACCTCCAAGAAGGGACTCGGCTGAACATTGACGCGATTGATGAGCATCAGCAGAACAACTCTCTGTTTTACGAGAATCTGATCGCGCAAGATTTTAAGGGCGAGAATGTAAGGGTAGTTCAGTATCAGCCGCCTGTAGGGCTCACAAAGAACCGCGGAAAGGCGCTCGATCCGAACGTGCTCGCTCAGGAACCAGTCTTGCAGGATTCTCTCTTTCTCACGAACGGAACCGAGCTCATTACCATCAACAGAAGAGAGGAGACCAAACTACCCGAGAAGACCGACTACGGATATCGGTACACTTTCATTCCGGCGCACAAAATTCTTGGCGTCACGCTTGAGCCTGATGAAACCAACGATCTCTTTCAGAATTTCTGTTTCATCTTGAAAGAGGCAGAAGTCTGTCTGCTTGTCGGGCCTGAGTTCTCAGTGCAGAAACTGAAGACTATCCTGAATATTTGAGCGGGACATTTCTCTCCGGGCGCAAGCGCGAAACGGCGGTCGAGGGCGGGTGACTTGTCTCGAGCACTCGCAGGGGACGCCTTGTTTCGGCAATTGTGGTGCCGGCGAACTCTACCCCGCCTCTGTCAATATAGAAGTCACCTGAGAGGAGGTGATTTGTATGAAGTACAGTGCGGGGTTTCGCAACGCGATCTTGAGAAAGGTCTTGCCCCCGAATAGTCAGAGCGTGTACGCAGTGGCGAAGGAAGCCGGAATCAGCGCTATCACGTTTCACAGTTGGCTTTCCAAGCTCAAAGACGGTAGTCTGGATCTGCACTACGAGGGTGGCGAGCCGATACCTGCAGCCATTGCGATCACGACAGCGCACGCAGAATCGAATGTGTCAGACGCGAGCGGTGCGCCTCATGACCGGTTTACCGTACCGTGTATTCAACGCGCTGATCATATGTCGCGTTACCGCCACGGTCGCCGAACTGCAGCGAGTAGCGGTCGGGTCGGGAAGATTGACTTTCACCACCAACCGTTGCGGGGTAATTCGTCTGGAGTTGACTCGCACCGTAACGCTCGCGTTATCCGAGC
>SKLB01000315.1 GCA_007123465.1 Spirochaetales bacterium | reverse complement strand
CAAAAGGCGCCGCAATTGGCGCTTGCACCGGATCACGATCATTTACGCTGATCCAGAGCAAATCAGCTCGTCGTTCCAGCTGGAACCGCAGCACTCCCGGGCCGGCGAGGGGGTGGCTCAACAGCGGCGCATCGTCACCCACGTTCAGCAGCTCAACGCGCGGCGCGGGCGCTCCGGCAAACTCAACCGACAGCTCCAGCGTTACCTCGCTTGAATCAAAGCCCACCGCCGGACCGATCAGCGCTGCCCCGGGTTCCACCACGGCACTGCCGCCCGCGATTCTTACCTCGCCGCGCGTTGCAAACGACTGCGGCAGAGGCGGCCGTTCGAATCCCTCGGCAACAATCAGCGACTCACCGTGGCGTCTCAGCTGTTCAACCCGGAAGGGTGCCGTGTTGGCTGCCGGACGGCTGTGCTCGTCGCGGAAGAAGATGCCGAACTCGTCGATCACCCCGATGAAACCGCCCTCGCCGCCGATAACCGAGCGGCCGGCCAACGGCTGCCACCGGCCATCCGGTCCCCCGTTGGGCCGCCCAAAGCCCAGCGGAATATCGGCTGCACCCGCCGGCTCGCGGTCAACAAACCAGGCCACCGAGGTATGCCCCGCGTGCGGGACAACCGCCACATTGATGTCCACCGGCCGTCCCGGCAGCAGCGCGGCTCCCTCGGAGGTGACCGTGGCGCTGCGTCCGCGCGCAGCAAGCTGCAAGCGCAGTTCACCCTCTTCGGCCAGCTCCAGCTGTAACTCGAGCGATGAATCCTCCGCGCGAGCCGAGAACAGAACCCTGTCTCGCTGTGGTTCGGTCAGCGCGAGGCGCATCGCAATTGAAAACGGCTCCAGTCCTGCGTTGGTGAACGGCAGAATGACTTCCTCAAATCCGATGCCGGCGGCACCGTCGAGATAGTAGCCGAACAACTCGTGCACGATGCGCAGATCCGCTGCACCGAAGGTCTGCGCACTCGCCGCAGTAGCGCCTAACAGCGCGCTGCGCATGCCGCTGTCGCGCGTATTGCCGGCAAAATGCAGCAGGACGTAGTACGATTGCGGCGGCCCAAAGCCGCGTTCGGAGGCAGAGCGTGACTCCTTGACCACCAGATCGCTCTGCTGCGAGACCTGAGAAGCAAACCCGAAACCAGCACCGCGCGGCGCCACCGGAAACAGTTCGAGCACAACCGGATAAACGCCTTCGCTCTGCGGTGAGCGAAGCATCAGCTCACCAGCCCCGGCGGACAGCAGCCCCTGCATCACCGGTTTACCGTTGAAGCTCCAGCGCAGAAACGGATCGGCCTGCGGCGGGATGTCGAGGTCAGCGCGTAATATACCTTTGGAGTCGGTCATGAAGGTAGGCGGGTAGGCGGAGATTGAGGCTATAGCAAACGGCGCATCGCTGACGAACAGGCGCCGCTGAAACTCTGCGCTGCTTCGACCGTCGTTAAACAGCTCAAACTGCACGGTATAGGATCCGGTGGCCAGTTGTTCAACCGCTAACGCCGGCAGTCTGCCGCGATCGATCTCGGCGGCACTGATCGTTCGTTCAGAGGCAACCTCGCCGTCCTGGTCGATAAACGTTACTTCGACGCGGTCAGGATAACGCCCCTGGGGGCCGGGCAGCAGCGTCGCGCTGATAGTCCCGTTGCGGGTCACTACAGATCCGTCGGCAACGGTCTGCAGCCTGAGATCGCCGTCTTCGGACAGCGAGGGCATGACCAACCCTCCGTCGCCGCACGCTGAGAAAAACAGCACTGTCATGAGTATCAGCGCTACCCGCCGCATATTGGCCCTGCTTCAAAAATACCACGCGGCACGGCAAACTACCACAAATAACGGCGATAGCCACCGTTCCCGCAAAATTCGCGGAATTCGTGCTGCAGGGCTTGAAACTCAGGGCAGTCAGCGCCATATTATAGATGATGATTGTAGATACAAGGGTTGACGCACGGCCGGCACTCGTGCCGAGTTTCATCGCGGAGCAGTATCTCTCACACAGCAAGCACGGCAGCTTCAGCGCAGGCTCGTTGGTGCTGGATCTTTCCGGTTTCACGCCGATGACGTCCGCGCTGATGGATCACGGCAGCGACGGCGCCGAGACCATTGCTCAGATCATAAATCGAGTATTCGGGCCGCTGGTGGACGTGGTGCAGCGATCGGGCGGCTTTGTAGCCGGTTTTGCCGGTGACGCGCTGAGTGCCATCTATCCCCGCACCGGCTTGGACCACGTAGCCGACGCCGCCTCCGAGCAGTTGGCGCTGTTGAACACAATGCATCTCCAGCGCACCCCGTACGGTGATTTTGCGCTCGACGCCAAAGTCGGTATCGGTTACGGCGAGGTGCAGTGGTCTATAGTGGATGCCGGAGACGCCAAGCGAACCTGGTTTTTCCGCGGCCCGGCTCTGGACAGCGCTTCGGCTGCCGAGCAACACGCCGCACCGGCAAGCGTAGCAATTGCCGGCGGCCAGCGCAGCCACCTGCAGCAGCGCGCGGCAACCCAGGAGCTGGCAGACGGCTTCTATCGCGTAGAAACGTCTCACGCAAGGCATCACGCCGGACACAGCCTTGGCGGCGATTCCGAACCGGCCGGCGGTTCGGCCGGCGAACAGGCACGCGGCGATGCGCCGTTCCGGCCGCTGGAACAGCTTCCGCCCGAATTCGGCGGCGAGTTCCGCCGCGTCGTAGCGGTATTTCTATCGCTGCGCGAGCTGGATGATGAGCAGACCAGCCGCCGGATCACCGCACGCCTGCTGACACTGGCCCACGACTACCGCGGCTATTTCGACATGATAGAGTTCAGCGACAAGGGCCCGCTGGCGCTGGTACTGTTCGGCGCGCCGCAGTCCCACGGGCAGATTCTGCAGCGCGCTGTGGAGTTCTCTCTCGCGGTCACCGCTGAACTGGGCCGGTCTGCGCGGGTCGGGTTGTCCGAGGGGATAGCATACGCCGGATATATTGGTTCGCAGCACCGCGCTACCTACTCTGTGCTGGGAGAAACCGTCAACCTCGCGGCGCGGATTGCAACCAGCGCCCGCTGGGGAGCGGTGGAACTGCCGCACAGCAACGCTCCCGATGAAGGCTACCGCCTGCATGGCATCGACAGCCGCAGCTTCAAGGGCGTAGCGCAGCCGGTAGCGCTGGTTGAGGTCGAAGCGCCGCTACAGGTGGCTGCGGTTGCCACGGTCAGCACCGAGCAGTCGATATTCGGCCGCGAAGAGGAGATGCAGACGCTGCGGCAGTGGCTGCAACCGCTCGAGAGCGGCCACTCCGCTGGAGTACTGCAGCTCAGCGGTGAAGCGGGAATCGGCAAGAGCCTGCTGCTGCTGCACTTCTGCCGCGAAATCGAGACAAAGCTGGCGGTATTTGCGCTGCGCGCAGACCCTATTCTGCGCAAGAGCCTCAACCCCTTTCCGGCGCTGGTAAACCAGCTGTTTGCGCGTGCAGAACTGGCCGCACCCACCGCCGACACGCTGGACAAATCTGTCCAGCAGCTGTCCGCCGGCTACCGCGAACGCGGAGCCGCCGAGGAGCTGCTGGCTGAAGTCGACCGAACCGCTGCTGCGCTGCCGGCGTTGCTGGGCTTTCCGATCGACAGCCGCGGTTACAGCGAGCTCGATCCGCAGGCGCGCTTCGAACTGACCGGTGCACTGATCGAGGCTCTGGTTGCGCTGGCCGTGCACGATACTCCCGCGCTGCTTGTTATAGAAGACGCCCACGCTCTGGATGAGGACTCTCAGTGGCTGCTCCAGCGAATTGTGACGCAGGCACGCTCGTTGCCGCTGGCTATCCTGCTGCTGACCCGACGCAACCTCTACCCGCAGGACAGCCGAGCGGACAGCGCTCACAGCACCGCCGGCAGTACAGCCCTGCTCCCCGCCGCAGAGGAGCTCCAGCGCGTGCGATTGGGACCAATCTCGCCGGATGCTCTGTCGCTATTGCTGGCACACGTCCTGGGAGGGCCGGTATCAGAGGAGTTGCGCCGGTTTGTTGAACAGCGCGTTGGCCTGCATCCGTTCTTTGCCGGCGAGCTTGCGCGCTATCTGGCAGATAACGATGCACTCCAGCGCGGCAGCGACGGCTACCGCGTGCGCCACAGCGAAACCCCGATTCCGGACGACGTGGCTTCCCTGCTGGTCGAGCGCATCGATGCATTGCCGGCGACGGTCAAGGAGGTGGCACGGCTGGCGGCGGTAATCGGCAGCCAGTTTTCCGCCGACATCATACGGTCACTCAGTGCAGACACCGATATCGATCTGGAGCACGCGCTGGACGAAGGCAGCCGTAGCGGACTGTGGGACAGGGACGGCGAGGGCAGCTATCGGTTTACTCAGGATCTGCTGCGTGAAGCGGTAGTCTCGATGCAACTCCACGATCAGCTGCGTCTGACGCACGGACGGATTGCCGATGCGCTGATAGCCGAACACCACGATAACCCGGCATACGCCGCCGATATTGCATTCCACTGCGAACAGGCAGCACGCCGCGAGGACGCCCGGCTGTGGCTGTGGCGCGCATTCGAAAACGCGCGCGACAATTTCAAGAATGCCCGTGCGCTCGACTTCCTGTCGCGCTACCAGCAGCAGGTCTCATCGCACCAGGACCGGCTGCGCGCGCATCAGCAGGCCGCCGGAATCTACGAGGTAACCGGCCAGTGGGACCGGGCCGCTGAAACCCTTACGCTGGCTCTCGGTGTCTCGGTCATCGCGCGCCAGCCGCAGATCCAGGGCCAGCTGCTGAGCGGACTCGGGGCAATCTATCAGCGCCGCGGCGACAATGCACTGGCGGTCAGCGTCCTGAATAATGCAATCGAAATTGCGCGCTCGCTGCAGCAGCCGGCTCTGGCCGCCGAAGCGCTGGTCAGCCTCGGGCGTGCAGAGTGGTCTTCGGGCAACTACGACAAGGCGCTTGATGCACTGCAGCAGGCCGAGAGCGACGCCGAAAGCGCCGCTGACCTCAAGCAGCTGGGCCTCGCACACTACTTCTACGGGGTGGTGCTCAGAGATCAGTCACGCTACGAAGAAGCGATGCAGAAGTACCGTCAGGCCCACCAGCGCTTTGAAGAGCTCGGTGACCAGCGCCTTATGACCTACCCGCTCTACGATATGGGCATCGTACTGCAGTATCAGGGCGATACCGAGCAGTCACAGCGCTATTTTGAACAGGTGCACGCCGTCTACCGCCAGATCGGTTACCGCAGCGGCATTTCCGCCGCCCTGTTGAACCTTGGAGTTCTCAGAGACCGCGTTGGCGATTTTGACGCGGCGATCGAGTATTTTGTTCAGGCGCGCCGGATCGCCGAAGCCATTGATGAAAAACTGGCTTTGGCTTACACCCTCTTCAGTATCGGGGCAACCTATTACAAGATGCACGACGACCGCAAGGCACTCGAGTACCTGAAGGACTCACTGAAACTCATGCGTCAATTGAAGGCTAAAGGTTACTACGGTTACGCGCTGTCCTACCTGGTGTGCCTCTACCAGCGGCTCGGTGACTCCAATCGTGCAATTCGCCTGGCGTGGTACCACAGCCGCAACATGCAGGAGGTCGGCAGCGACGGCGAGAACGGGCGCACGTTCATGGGTGTGGCGATGGCGCTGGCAGGCGGCGCAACGCTGACGTATGAGGCGCGCTCGCAGCTGGCTGAGATTGCCGAGCGTGCGGATATCGAGAACCAGGACGCCGAAACGTTCTTCGGCAAGGCAATCGAGACCGCGCGTGCTGCCGGTTACGTCAACACCCTGATACCGGCGCTGCACTACTTTGGCTCGTACCTCGATTCCGCCGGGCGGCAGGGCGAGGCGCTCGATTGCTATCGAGAAGCTCTGCGACTGGCCGAGGCCGCGGGCTGGAAGCTGTTTGTGGAGCGTATGAAGCGGCGCTATCCGGCTGCAGCGCTGCAGGGAGAACTCGTCGATGCCACAAGCTAGGGCTCAACGGCGGCACATCGATGTTCAGGCGCTGTTTCACGCCAAGAATCCGCGCGTTGCCGCTCGCATCCCGGCCATCGGCTACCGCTATCTGCGCCGCATTGTCCATCAGCAGGAGATCAACACGTTTCTATCGGCCAACACCGCGCCGTCGGGCTGCGCGTTTGTCGCGCAGGCGCTGCAATTCCTCAACCTGTGCACCGAGACCCGTCATGCCGATCGACTGCCCGCCGATCCGCGGATAGTGCTGTGTGCCAATCATCCCACCGGAGGAGCCGACGGGCTGTGCGCCATGCAGCTGCTGTGCCAACGCTACGGCAGCCTGCGCGTGCCGGCCAACGATCTGCTGATGACCCTGCCGGGTTTGCGCGAGTTCATCGTGCCGGTGGACAAGTACGGATCAAACGCGGCCCAGGTACGCCAGTACGACACGCTGTTTGCCTCCGAGCATCCGGTGCTGGTGTTCCCGGCCGGACGCACGGCGCGCCCGGGACGCGGAGGTTTGCTCGACTATCCGTGGTCGAAGACCTTCATCAAGAAGGCCCGCGCGCACAATCGTGCCATTGTACCGCTGCACATAGCGGGGCGCAACTCGGCCTTCTTCTATACCGTGTGGCGGCTGCGCAGCGCGCTGCGGTTGAGCGCCAATCTTGAGATGCTCTACCTTGTCGATGAACTGTTCAAGCAGCGCGGCCGCTGCGTTCAATTGACCGTTGGTCCTCCCCTGTACGTCTCAGGCGGTGACAGCTGCAGCGACCACGCCCTGGCTGAGCGTATTCGGCTGCAGGTGCATCGCCTCGGCGGGCATCGGCATTCTGACGGTGCCACAGCAGCAGCAAGGGAGGTATGCGTATGACACAGTCGAAACTGGTGCCGGTGGCTGCACCGGTTGACCCGCAGTTGCTGCGTGACCAGTTTGCACGCTTCAAACCGGTGCGGGAGTTCAAGGGTCTGCAGGTCTACCTGCTGCACGCGTCGCAGTCCGCCCCGATCATGGATGAAATCGGCCGCATCCGTGAGATTGAGTATCGCAACGTGGGAGCGGGGCGCAACGTCGCGCGCGATATAGACCACCACGATACCGACGCCCACGGCTACACCCAGCTTGTAGCGTGGGATCCCGAGACCGCCGAGGTTGTTGCGATGTATCGCTTCATACTCGGACGGCGCGTTGCCGAAAGCGGCAAGCTTGCGGCGCTGCGCACCGCCGGCCTGTTCCGTTTCTCACCGCTGTTTGTGTCCGATTATCTGCCGCACGCGGTGGAGGTTGGCCGCTCGGTTGTGAACAGCAGCGCCAAGCGAGCGATAGTCGGACTGTTTGTGGTGTGGTGCGGACTCGGCGCGCTGGTATGCGAATACCCCTGGCTGCGCTACTTCTTTGGCAACGTCTCTATCTACGCCAACTGGCCTGCGGCTGCGCGCGATGCGGTAATTGGATTCTTGAACGCCTATCACCGCGGCCGCCAACCGCTGCTGATCGCGCGTGAAGGCTGCCGCTACACCCCGGCCGCCGAAGTGCAACAGCCGGCGCAAGATTACGACGCGGCCTACCAGCGCATGAGCAGCACGCTCGCGGCGGACGGATTGAGCGTGCCGCCGATTCTGGTGTCCTACCTTCGCGCAGCCGCTAACGTGCAGACCTTCGACACCGCGCTGGACAGTGATTTTGGCGGTGCGCTGGAGACCGCGCTGATGGTCAGCGTTGACAGCGTCAATGACAAGACGCGCAAGCGTTTCATCGATAACTATGAGAGTGTGAATCCCGATGCGTTTCTCATTTGACCGCCTTCGAACATCGTACTACCTGTTCAGCCTGGCCACCGTGGCGGTGGTACTGGGCGGATGGGCGCTGATTGCGCACCTGGAAGTGGTTCCGGAGCTGTTTGTGCCGCGGCCGTCGAGCGTCTGGCGCGCGTTCCGCGAGGTATCCTCCACCGGATATCGCGGCGGCACACTGGTATACCATCTGCTGGGCAGCATGAACCGCGTGGCGGTGGGCTACTCGCTGGCGGTTGTCAGCGCAATACCGGTAGGTCTGCTGATGGGACAGAGCCGCAGAACTCAGGCGCTGCTGGACCCGATTATCGAATTCTATCGCCCGTTGCCGCCGCTGGCCTACTACACGCTGCTGATCGTGTGGCTGGGTATTGGAGACGAGTCGAAGATCGCGCTTCTCTATCTGGCCGCGTTTCCACCGCTGTCGATCAACGCCATGGCGGCGGTAAAATCGGTCAACAACGAGCGCATCGAGAGCGCCCTGAGCCTGGGCGCATCGCGCGGCCAGGTCTTTCGGCGGGTAATCTTTCCCTCGTGTCTGCCGCAGATCTTCACCGGCCTGCGGGTCAGCATCGGCTTCACCTACACCACGCTGGTCTCCTCCGAGATAGTAGCCGCAGCCAACGGAATAGGCTGGATGGTACTGGACGCCGGCCGCTTTCTGAGAACCGACATTATCTTTGTTGCCATTATTGTGATGGGGCTGACCGGACTGGCGCTCGACGGCCTGATCCGCGCGGCCGAAGCCCGCTTTGTACCCTGGAAAGGGTACGAGTAAACAGGAGGGGGAAACCCGTGAAAACCTTAATCAAATTGACGATCGTGGCGGCGCTTGTGCTGATTGCGGTGCCGCTTTTCAGCCGCGGCGGCGCCGAACGCGAACTGCGCCAGGTTACCATCGGCTTTCAGGCTATTCCCAACGGCGAGATTGTGGCCAAGAACCTCGGCTGGCACGAGGAAGCCTTCGGCCTGCCGGTGCGCTGGGTGCAGTTCAACTCCGGCAGCGAGCTCAACGCCGCGGTGGCCGCCGGCAGTGTTGACCTGGGATTGGGCGGCAGCTCAACCACAGTGTCCGCGGTGGCGCAGGGCGTGCCGGCCGAGGTGATCTGGATCTACAACATCATCGGCGATAACGAAGCGCTGGTGGTGCGTCAGGACGGCGACGTCCACGCGGTTACCGATCTTGTCGGCAAGCGCGTAGCCGCTCCGTTTGGTGCTACTACCCACTACCACCTGCTGGCGGCGCTCGAGCTTGCCGGCGTCGATCCGGATTCGCTCACGATCCTGGACATGGCTCCCGCCGATATGCGCGCCGCCTGGCAGCGCGGCGACATCGATGCCGGGTTTGTCTGGGAACCAACGCTGGCGGCGATGCTGGAGCTCGGCGGCCGCGTGCTGGTATCAAGCGGTGAACTGGCCGCCCAGGGTTTTCTCACCGGTGACATCGGCATTGCGCGCAGCGGTTTTACCGAGTCTCACCCCGAGCTGGTGATAGCCTACCTGGAGAATCAGATGCGCGCGGTGGAACTGATTGCCGCGGATCCAGAGGCCGCGGCGCGCTCGGTTGCCGAAGAGTTCGGGATTGCGCAACAGGAAGCGCTGCGCCAGATGAACACACTGCTGTTTCTCTCCGGTGAAGAACAGCTGTCTGCTTCCTATATGGGTCGCCCTGGACAGATCGGCGAACTGGCGGATGTCTTTGTAGAGACCGGGCAGTTCCTGGCGGATCAGGGAACAATCCGCAGCGCTCCCGACCGAGCGGTATTCGAGCGAGCGATCAACCCTGCCTATCTGGAACAAGCGATCAACCAGCGATAGTATGAACCACCAAGGCAGGGCAGCAGTTGCAACACGGCCGCAGACCATGACCAGACCAACCTCAAGCGGCAGGCGCGCCGTAGCGGTGCTCGAGCTCAAGGATGTCACGTTTTCCTACCGCAGCGCCCGCGGCGTTGTGGAAGCTGTTGCGCCTACTTCGCTCTCGATCCACCACGGTGAGCTGGTCTGTATTGTGGGCCCTTCAGGCTGCGGCAAGACCACGCTGCTGCGCCTGATGGCCGGGTTCTTGAGCCCTGACGCCGGCAGTGTTATGGACGAGGGGCAAGCGGTCAGTGGTCCGGACTGGCGCCGCGGAATGGTCTTTCAGAAACCGCAGCTCTACCCGTGGCTCTCGGTACTCGGCAACGTCGAGTTTGGCCCGCGCATGCGCGGCGTAGCGCGGGCGCAGCGTCGCGAAATTGCCCAACGCTACGTGAAGATGGTCAAGCTATGGGAGTTTCGCAACGCGCGCCCCTATGAACTGTCCGGCGGAATGCAGCAGCGTACGGCGCTGGCGCGCGTGCTGGCCAATGAACCGCACACCCTGCTGATGGATGAGCCGTTTGCGGCGCTGGATGCGCTGACACGCGAGCACATGCAGGATGAGCTGCTGGCAATCTGGCGCAGAACCCACGGGGCAGTGGTGCTGGTGACGCACAGCGTTGAGGAAGCGGTCTATCTCGCGACCCGTATTCTGGTTGTGTCGCACCGTCCGGCGCGCGTTATTGCCGATATTCCGGTGCCGTTCAGCGCCTCGTCCCAGAACCGCGACCCGCGCGAGGTCAAGTCCGACCCAGAGTTTGTACAGATGCGCGAGCACGTACTGCGCTACGTCTGGACCTGAGAGCCGGCGCCAGCGACCGGCTTTGACTGCATCATGAACGCTCCGCCGGCGAGTACCAGCAGACCAAGGATTGAGAGCAACCCAAGCTGCTCGCCGGGTACAGCAACCGCCACCAGCACCAGCGGCAGCGCCACGTAGGAGACGTCGTAGGCCGCCGCCATAATCGAAACCCGGCAACGGCGCAGATAAGACCACTGGATCATGGCGAACGCGCCGGCCGCTCCCAGGAAGCTCACTACAAAGATTGCCCAGTTTGGTCCCGTTTGCGGCAGAAACGTGCTGCCGGCCGCTCCGGATTGGGCAACTCCTTTGAGGACAGCCTCCAGCGAGGCCAGCCCGCCGCCAAAGAGCCCAAAAAGCAGTTCCTGCAGTGTCAGCGAAACGCGCCGGCTGAATAATGCAATCAGCGGGGCGGCCACCGCCCAGCCGGCGGCAACCAGCAGCACCAGGGTGCGGTTTGCCAGGTACATTCCTGGCACCGGCGTGACGATCCGGCCCAGGCCTACGATCAATGTCCCGGCTATTACCACCACCGCGCCCAGCAGCCGCCGGCCGTCGAGGCGTTCGTGCAGCACGATGTGCGAAAAGAACAGCAGCGACACCAGCCCCAGGCCGTACATCGAGGTGTAGTAGACCGTAGGCGCAAAACGGTTGGCAGCAATGACCCAGATCGGGTTGGTGAAGTTCATCGCCACCCCGGCAGTGTAGATGCCGCGCGCCTTGACGCGCCGCGCCGTACTGGCTGCCGAGCCGGCGGCTGCGTTGGCCGCAGCGGTTTCAGCCAATGCTGCACTGCGCGAACCTGTTGCAGCCTCGGGGAGTGCACAGGCGCGCAGCAGCACCACCCCGTGCTTCATCACGCCCTTGGAGAGGTGGATAGTGGAGGTCCCGGCGATGCCGATCAGCATCGCAATCAGAATTCCGGTGATGGGCGTCATAACCACAATATAGCCGCAGGGCCGTTTCAATTGCAATTGCAATTGATGCCCTGCCGGGAATCACACCGTTGTTACAGCGCCACTTGCGGTAATGCGCCGCCGGTCGTAATATGGCGCTATGAGAGCAACACGGGCGATTATCCACCTGGACAACCTGCGCTTCAATCTGCGCCAGCTGCGCGGTCGCGTGCAGCGAGACGGGCGCGCGCCGGCCATGTGCATAGCGGTCAAGGCCGACGCCTACGGCCACGGCAGCGTGCAGGTGGCGCGGGTGGCACTGGAAGAGGGCGCCACGCACCTGGGTGTGGCCACAGTGGAAGAAGGAGCACAGCTGCGCGCGGCCGGCATTGAAGCTCCGGTTCTGCTCTACGGTCTGGCAGCTGAGCAGGAAATCCAAGACCTGGTCGGTAGCCGCCTTTCGCCGTTTGTTGCCGACCGCGAATACGCGCAGCTTATCTCGGCTGCCGCAGCGCGCCTGGGCAGCTCGACTGCGGTGCATCTCAAGATCGATACCGGAATGGGGAGAATCGGCTGCCGACCGCAGGATGCACCCGCAATTGCACGCGCGCTGACCGAGATGCCCCATATCACCCTGGCGGGGGTTGCTACGCACTTCCCGCTTGCCGATGGCGCAGACGACGGCCCCACCCGGGAACAGAGCGCACGCTTTGCCGAGGCGCTGGCGGCTATCCGTGAAGCCGGCGTGCAACCCGGCATAGTTCACGCGGCCAACTCGGGCGCGGTGGTCGGCCACCCCGACACGTGGGCCGACATGGTGCGTCCGGGCATATCGGTCTACGGCTACTATCCCTCCGATGAGCAGCCGCGTGATTTTGAGCTCAAACCGGTGATGGAACTGCGGTCGCAGATCTCCTTTGTCAAACAGGTCGAAGCCGGCGCAACCATCTCTTACGGCATGACCTTCCGCGCCCCGCGCGCCACAACCATCGCCACTATTCCTGCGGGTTACGCAGACGGATACAACCGGCTGTTGTCAAACCGCGCTGAGGTGCTTGTCTGCGAGCGCAGCGGCCGCCGCTACCGCGCGCCAATAGCCGGCCGCGTCTGCATGGATCAGTTCATGATCGACCTGGGTGCAGACGCCACTGCACGCCGCGGCGATGAGGTGGTGCTCTTTGGCCCGGATGCCGCCGGCCCCGACGCCGAAGAGCTTGCAAAGATTGTCGGAACCATTCCCTACGAGGTAACCTGCTGGGTCAACAAGCGCGTCCCGCGCGTCTACACCTGAGACCACAGTTGTGCCAGGTTGACCACCGTCTTGGCAGCGCGCACCATGGAAGGCAGCGCCACCCACTCAAAGCGACTGTGCATGTTGTGTGCACCGGTAAATACGTTTGGGGTTGGCACCCCCATCTGGGTGAAGCGGGCGCCATCGGTACCGCCGCGGATGCTGTGCCAGGTCGGCTCGATCCCGGTGGCGCGGATGGCGCGGTCCAGCATCCCGCTGACCTGTGGGTGGTCACGCATGATGTCGCGCATGTTGAGGTATTGCTGCTCGGCTTTGACGCTGACGCTGCCGCCGGGATACGCGGCTTCAACCGCAGCCGCTATAGCCTCCAGCGCTGCGATACGCCGCTCAACCTGGTCGAGCTCGAAATCGCGAATCAGCACGTGCAGCGTTGCCTCGGATAGTCCGGCGGTCAGCTCTATAGGGCAATAGAAGCCGAAGCGGCCGTCAGTGGCCTCGGGGCTCTCGCTGCGCGGCAGTAGCGTGACAAAACTGGAAGCCATGCTGACCGGATTGACCATCTTACCGCGTGCCTGACCGGGGTGAATTGCGTAGCCGCTGAAGCTAACCGTAGCGTGAAATGCGCTGAAGCACTCAGCCTCTACACTGCCCTCATCCCCGCCATCGAGCGTGTAGCAGTAGCGCGCCGATGAACGCTCGGTGGGAAAGTTGTCCATCCCGCGGCCAACTTCTTCATCGGTGGTGAAGATCAGCTCCAGCGGCCCGTGCGCAATCTCGGGATGCCGCACCAGGTACGCCGCGGCGGTCATGATCT
>SKLB01000170.1 GCA_007123465.1 Spirochaetales bacterium | reverse complement strand
GTTTGATTTCGCCGCGGCCCGCGGGAAACGCGTGTTCCAGTGAATTGGTCACAAACTCGTTGGTGATGAGCCCGATCGACATCAACTCGTCCGGACCAAACTGTAACGGACGCAGTGCAAAACTGAAGCTAATGTCCTGGCTGTCTCCTACCAGCGAGTCGGCTATGTGATGCACCAGCTCGCGCAGGTATGCTGCGGCCGAGATGGTCCGCGTGTCGCTTAAGTAGAGCCTGTCGTGCACTGCGGCAATCGAATGAACCCGCTGCTTGAGCTGCTGCAGGTTCTGCTGCGCCTCAGGATCGCTGACCGCCATCGAGTGGTACTGGATGAGTCCGGAGATGATACCCAGGTTGTTCTTGACCCGGTGGTGCAACTCCTGCACTAGAAAGCGGTTTTCCTGATCGGCCAGTTGCAGCCGACGAAAGAAATCGCTGAAGTAGCCCAGCACCACCCCGGTCAGTATACCCGAGACCCAGGCTACCAGCGGATGAGCCGGCGCAACGTGCAGCGCTCCCAGCAGATAGTAGAGCAGCAGGTTGGAGGGAAGCGCCAGTACTCCGGCAACGATGCCGCCGTACCACCCGAACAGCGCCGCCGACATGAACATCGGCACCAGTACGTAGTAGTTGGTCGAAACAGCCATTGAATCAACCGTCAGCGCTGTTGCCAGAACATACATGCCGTAGGTCAATGCCAGAACTATAACACGCCTGGCGGTTGAGAGCCGTAAACGGAGCGCTGTGGTCAGCCTGTCGAGTGCGCGAATCAGCGGGTTGGTTCTGTGCATTCGCCTACCAATGTAGCGCAAAACGCGAGACTAGTGGTGCAAAATCGTTGTTTTTTCAGCACGCGCAAGCGGTTGACATTTGCCGGCGATGGGTACTTAGATGCTTGCGAAGGATTAAGCATTACGATGCAGGTACGATTACAGCGAGTCAACAATCAGGTGCATTTTGTTGCCGAAAACGCAGACGGAAACCGGGTGCACATCGACGGCAGTCCGGCTGTCGGAGGCCAGGCTGATGGGTTTCGCCCAATGGAGTTGCTGCTGGCCGCGGTTGCCGGCTGTGCGTCGATGGATCTGGTTCCAATTCTGAACAAGCAGCGCCAACGCCTGGATGACATCTCGATAGTGGTGGACGGCCGCCGCGCCGAGGGCCGTACGCCGGCGCCGTTTGAACAGATCGACATAAGCTTTGTGTTGACCGGTAGAATTGACCAGCGCAGCGCTGAGAGGGCAGCCGCGCTGGCTGTGGAGAAGTACTGTTCGGTTGCCGAGTCGCTTGCACCCGCTGTACAGATCAACTGGAGCGTTGTAATCGGTGAAGCGGGCGAGGCCGAGCAGCATGGAGCCCGCGGACACAATTCAGACTAAAAGGAAGGAAACCGATGCCTTTAGATCATACCCCGACACCGGCCGCCAATTTTGGGACCGTCTCGATTCGCTCGCAGGCGCCGCGTTCGCAGCACCGCGAGCATAGCGTTCCGATGTTTCTGACATCCAGTTTTGTCTTTGACAGCGCCGAGCACGCACGGGCGCTGTTTGCCGAGGAAGAGAGCGGGATGGTCTACTCGCGCTACGGCAATCCGAGCGTGGACGAGTTTGTCCATAAGTTGGCCTTGCTCGAGGGCTGCGAGGACGGATTTGCCACGGCTTCGGGTATGGCGGCGATGTTTGGCAGTATGGCGGCCCTGTTGTCCAGCGGCGACCACATTGTGGCTTCGCGGGCGGTGTTCGGGTCTACCCACGCGGTGCTTACCAGGGTATTGGCGCGCTGGGGAATCGGGCACAGCTACGTTGATCCGGCCGACAACGACGGCTGGCGCGCAGCGATAACCCCGGCAACTAAAATGCTTTTCGTTGAAACCCCCTCCAATCCGGGATTGGCGTTGGTGGATCTCGAGTATCTGGGCCGGCTGGCTGATGAGCACGGTATCATTTTGAACGTTGACAACTGCTTCGCGACGCCGTACCTGCAGACGCCCGCACGCTGGGGGGCTCACCTGGTCACCCACTCAGCAACCAAGTTTATCGATGGCCAGGGCCGAGTCCTCGGCGGTGCTATTCTGGGGTCGTCCGAGCTGATAGGCGAAGTGCGGTCGTTTGCACGCGCCACCGGTCCGGCGCTCTCGCCGTTTAACGCCTGGGTGTTGTCCAAGAGTCTGGAGACGCTTGAGGTGCGGATGGAGCGCCACTGCGAGAACGCCCTGACGCTGGCACGGCACCTGGAACAGCACCCGCAGGTCAACGAGGTGCGCTATCCATTCCTCGAATCGCATCCGCAGCGTGAGCTTGCCGGCAGACAGATGCGTCACGGTGGAGGAGTGGTAACCTTTGAAGTCAAAGGCGGGCTCGAGGGCGGTAAACGCTTTCTCGATGGGCTGCAGATGGTCACGCGCAGTTCCAACCTCGGTGACACACGCAGCATCGCTACGCACCCGGCCACCACAACGCACTGCAAGTTGAGCGAGCAGGAGCGTCAGGCGGTAGGGATCACCCCCGGGCTGGTACGTGTATCGGTGGGGCTCGAAACGATTACAGATATCATAGCCGATATCGACACAGCGCTGGAGGAAGGGCAACAGGGGTAGCGACGAGGCCAACGATGCAGGCATTCAGACTGACGCAAGCCCGAAATATAGAGGCGTGCCGGGCGGCGCTCGCTGGCGGCCTCACTCGGGGCGGACGCTACAATCGATCCGAACGCGAGCGGGGATGCGGGGACGCCGCACGCTGCGTCAGTTTGGTCCCGGAGTGGCAGTGGGAGATAATTCACGACGAGCTGTAGTCAGTCGTAGTCCTGGTCGAGCAGGTCTGAATAGGCCGCATCCAGATCGGTATCGTCGAATATCTCGCCTTCGCCGGGATCCATGTTCCAGTTGAGCCTTTCGGTCCAGCGGTAGCGGCGCGCGTCGGTCAGGCGCGTTCCAGCCAGAATATTGACTCCCTCGCCCTCACGTACCGGCATTGATGCACCGGTCTCCAGTACGGTAACCTCGACAACACCGGTGTTGACGCACAGCCATACATCGGGCAGGTCGCCAATCGTACGCCCATAGGCAACGAAGAACTCGGTGCCGCGGACACCGCCGACCACGGTGTCGGCACGTACGTCGAATCCGCCTAACAGGCGCCCGAAGATCCGCGAGAACAGACCGCCGGAATTGAGCCCGACCTCGACCCGGTCACCTATTTCGCTGAGATCTACGCTGCTGTTTTCGCGCAGTTTGATGTCGGCGGCGTTGGCAAGCCGAATCACTACCGTGGAGCGCGCTCCGGTGACCACCACGTCACCCTGTTGCAGCGGGGTTCCGATGTCGGCGGCAACGGTGTTTCCCGCGCGGCGCACGGTTACCGATCCTTCGAGATAAGAAATAACTCCATCCGCGCCGGCGGGAACGAGTATCAGAACAAACAGACACACCAGAAGTATCCAGCGCCGAGACCCACGATGGGTCGGAATGCCGATAGCCATGGCTTCCTCCCTGCGTTAACCGTTTCAGAACAGGCCTGCACGCCCGTCACAACAGCGGTTGCGATACGATGGCACAAACCTGACCACAAGTGTCATACAAGTTTGTGTGCAATTGCAGTCAGTGTCAAGGGCTGTTCCCGGATTGCAGACATGTCTCGTCGTTTGCCGGCTTTTGCAGTATTATCTGGGCAGGAACTTTATGCAAAACAGAAAAGAGTCTATTGAAACAGAGTTGGTGGCGCTGCTCAAGCGTGCGTTTGCGCAGCGGCTGTCCTCGGTAGTGGTGTACGGCAGTTATGTGACCGCCTCGTGGCAGGCTAAGGCGTCCGATATCAACGTGCTTATTCTGCTCGACGAGTGCAGCGTAGCCGCGCTCGAACAGCTCGGCCGCACCGGACATCGCTTTCTGCGCCGCAACCGCATCACACCGCTGATCTTGAGTCAGACCGAGTTCTCGCGCTCGGCCGATGTCTTCCCGATGGAATATATGGACATCATCGCCCAACACCGGGTGCTCTACGGGGGCGATCCGACCGAGCATGTGCAGTTCTCGCGCCGCAACCTCCGTCACCAGCTGGAACATCAGTTGCGCGGGATGATGGTCGGGTATCGCCAGCTGGTGGTTGCGGCGCGCGGCCGCAAGCGGCTGCTGGCCGCGGAGCTCAGAAGTTCGGCCGGCCAGGTTGCGGCGCTGTTTCGCGGGCTGCTGCGGCTGCATGGAATCGATGCTGTCCCGAGCGATCACCAGGCGCTGGTTGAGCAGGTGGGACAGGCGTACGGTGCCGACGTCGGGCCGTTTGTTCAGCTGCTGGCGCTGCGCCAGGGAGCCGGCACAGAGCCACAGCAACTGTTGCGCGAGTTGCAGCCAGCGGTTGCGCGTTTGATCACGATAGTGGATCAGTATGAAATTGACCGATAGATCGCTCCTGCCGGTCCTGGCGCTGCTGATGCTGATCGTTGCGGCAGCCGGAGCGCAGGCGCAGCAGTTGCCCGCACCAGAAGGCTATGTCAGTGATTTCGCCGGAGTCATCTCTGCCGATGAAGCGCTGCGCATGCAGACGCTGATCGAGGCGCTGCGTGAGGCTACCGGTGCCGAAGTTGCAGTGGTAACCGTGGACACGTTTGCACCGTTCGGCTCGATTGAACAGTTTGGTGTGGCGCTGGCTCAGCAGTGGGGTGTTGGCGCCGCTTCACAAGACAGCGGCGCGATTCTGTTGCTGGCAATGTCCGAGCGGCAGGTGCGGATCGAGGTAGGCTACGGTCTGGAGGGCGTCTTGCCGGACGGCCGCGTGGGAGCGGTTCTGGATCAGCTGGTCCTTCCCGCGTTGCGGGAAGGACGTTGGGGTGAGGGCCTGGTCGGCGGCGTGGAGGGCATTGCCGGCTACATCGCCGCCGAGTACGATGTGGACCTGGCTCAGTACGGTGCACGCGCACCACAGACTGCAACAGGGCGAACGGGCAGTAGCGGCGGAACGTCCGCTGAGGTGCTGTTCTTCCTGCTGCTGGTGATGTTCTTCGGCGGGGGCAGGTTCTTCTGGCCGCTGCTATTCCTGGGCTCACGGCGTCGGGGCTACTTCGGCGGCGGCTTCGGCACACGCAGCGCGGGTGGAGTGTTCGGCAGCGGGGGCCGCAGTGGCGGTTTCTCCGGCTTTGGCGGCGGTGGATTCGGCGGTGGCGGTGCCAGCCGCGGCTTCTGACTCAATTAAAGAAAAGGAAACAGCGCATGAGACATAAGAAATATACGTGGTTGATTGCGGCAGCGGTCATCCTGCTGCTGCTGGTTGGAGGTTTTTCGTGGTACGTCGGGCAACGCAACGCTCTGATTGCGCTGGAGGAATCGGTCAACGGGGCGTGGTCCGAGGTTGACAATCAGTTGCAGCGGCGCAGTGACCTGATTCCAAACCTGGTGGCTACCGTGCGCGGTTTTGCCGCCCAGGAACAGCAGGTATTCTCCGACATCGCCGAAGCACGCTCGCGCCTGGCCGGTGCTCAATCGGTTTCCGAGACCGCCGAGAGCTACCAGCAGATGGAATCTGCGCTGAGTCGGCTGCTGGTTGTGGTGGAAGCGTACCCCGAGCTGCGCTCGAATCAGAACTTCATCCGGTTGCAGGACGAGCTGGCCGGCACCGAGAACCGCATTGCCGTGGCGCGGCAGCGGTACAACAACAGTGTGCAGAGCTTCAACGCCCGGATCCGAATGTTTCCCGCTTCGCTGTTTGCCGGCGGGTTGGGGCTTACGCAGCGTGACTATTTCGAAATCGACCAGCAGGCGCGCAGCGCGCCTCAGGTCAACTTCGACTGAGCGCCGGCGCCGACCGCCGACGTTGAGGCGGCGTTTTGAGCGGCGGTTTGTTCAGGCGTCCGGGACGCTGCGCTCCAGCTCATCAAGCCAGGCGGCGGCGCTAGAATCGCTCGGCGCGCGCCAGTCGCCGCGCGGTGACAGCGATCCGCCGGAGCCAACCTTTGGACCGTTGGGCAGACAGCTGCGCTTGAACTGACTGGTTGCGAAAAAGCGCTGCAGGAAAACCGCCAGCCAGCGTTTGATAGTCTGCAGGTCGTAGCGGCCGCGCCATGCGTGCTGTGCCAGAAAGGCAACCTTGCTGGGCGAGAATCCAAAACGGCTGATGTAGTAGAGGTGAAAGTCCTGCAACTCGTACGGCCCTACGGCTGATTCGGTGCTCTGCGCCGGGCCACCGTTGGGGTCGACCCCGCTCTGGTGCGGCTGATGCGGGATCAGTTCCGGAGAAATCTCGGTATCGATTACCGACGCCAGAATACGCGTGGCCTGCTGGTTGAACTGGCCGCTATTGATGTTCCAGCGGATCAGGTGCTGAATCAGTGTCTTGGGAACCGAGCTGTTGACCGCGTAATGTGACATGTGGTCGCCAACGCCGTAGGTGGTCCAGCCCAGCGCCAGCTCGCTCAAGTCTCCGGTTCCCAGTACCAGCCCCCCGTGGAGATTGGCCAGGCGGAACAGCAGCGAGGTTCGTTCGCCGGCCTGTACATTCTCAAAGGTGACATCGTACTGGCTGGTACCGTCGGCAAACGGGTGCCCGATGTCACTGAACGTCTGCATACACGCCGGTTTGATGTCGATCTCACGCCACGTTACCCCCAGCGCTTTCATCAGAGCCACGGCGTTGTTGCGCGTGTGCTCACTGGTAGCAAAGCCGGGTAGAGTGTAGGCCAGGATTGCGCTGCGCGGCAAACCTATGCGGTCCACCGCCCGGGCAGCTACTATCAGCGCGTGGGTCGAATCGAGGCCCCCCGACACTCCAATCACAATGCGTTGGATGCCGGTTGCCTGCAAACGTTGGATCAGGGCACTGACCTGGATATTGTAGGACTCAAAGCAGCGTTCGTTGAGCTTCTGCGGATCCGCGGGCACGTAGGGGAAGCGCTCGATCGAACGCTGCAGGCTGACCGGCTGTTCCGGCAGCTGGAATTCAAACGGGACACGTCTGACGGCAGCCAGCGCCGCAAGGTTAGCTGCGGCACTGTCCTGCCAGCTGCTGCTGCGCAGCCGATCCTGCAGCAGCGCGCCGCAATCGATATCGGCGATCACGACCTGCTCCTCGCTGAGAAAGCGCTCGGTCTCGGCCAGCAAGTGGGTGTTTTCATAGATCATCGCGTGGCCGTCCCACGCCAGGTCGGTGGTTGACTCTCCAGCACCGGCTGCGGAGTAGAGATACGCGGCGATACAGCGACCGGATTGTGCCGCGGCCAGCGTGTGACGGTAGTCGGATTTTCCGATGGTGATATTGCTGGCGCTCAGGTTTGCCAGGATGGTTGCACCGGCCAGTGCGGCTGTGCTGCTCGGCGGGAGCGGCACCCAGAGGTCTTCGCAGATCTCCATGTGAAACGCAAATCCGGGCACGTTGCGTGCCTCAAAGATCAGTGCGGAGCCCACCGCAACTCTCTGTCCCAACAGAGTGTGCTCGCTCTGCCGACACGCCGAAGCAGGCTGGAAGTGACGCTTCTCGTAAAACTCGCGATAATTGGGAAGGTAGCTCTTGGGCGTCACGCCCAGGATGACCCCGCGATAGATGGCCACCGCGCAGTTGAACAGCGCATTGCCGATCACCAGCGGCATCCCCACCATAACCACGCAGCCCAGCGCTTGACTGGCCTGCACGATGCGCTGCAGTCCCTCAATCGAGGCGTCCAGCAGCGGCTGCTGCTGCAGCAGATCATCAATTGCGTACGAAGAGATCGATAGTTCGGGGAACAGAACCAACGCCGCGCCTTCGCGCGACGCGCGTTCGGCCAGTGCTGCCATCGCGGCGGCGTTACGCTGTGGATCGGCTACCGTGACGCGTGGGACCGCGACGGCCACACGGACAAATCCGTGCGAATAGAGCGAATGAAACGCGTTCTGCATGTCGAGCGAATGCTATCGCCGCACCGAGGCGCTGTCAAGGCCGGCGCCACGCCTGCTGCAGCCAGAGCAGCAGCTGGGCTGCCAGCAGCAGGCCGGCCACCGCCGCCAGCGGAGCCAGCCCGGCATCGGTTGCCACGCCGGCCGCGATTGGCCCCGCGGCAACACCGAGCGAGAAAACCGCGTAGAAAACGCCAAACCCGCTGCCGCGGTTGAACGGGTCTGTCTGGTCAACAACCGTCGCACAGAGCGCCGGAAACACAAAGCCGTACCCGGCACCGTAGACCATCATCGCCGGTGTCAAGGCTGCGAGCGATCCTGACAGCGCCACCAGGGCCAGCCCGACGGCCATCAGCGCCAGACCCACGCGAATCAACCGCGGTCGACCGTAACGATCCGACAACCCTGCGCTCGGCAGAACGAAGAGCAGAATGGCCACCAGCGAAAACACGCTGAAGAGCACGCCGGTGCGCGCGGCAGAAAACCCGAGCGCCTCGATAGTGAGCGGCAGCGAGTGCGCCAGCGCACCCATGGCAAACTGAGCAAAGAAGACCGCAATGTAGGCAAAATGCAGCGATCGGTTGCGCAGTAGCGGGGCGATACGTCGCTGAAACTGCAGCGGTTGCTCGGCGTGCTTCTCGCGATAGCTTTCCGGCAGCAGCGCCATTACCGCCAGTGCGGTAATGGCCATCAGGGAAGCCAGGGTAACAAAGAGCGCCCGAAATCCGAATAGTGAACGAAGTAGGCCACCGCTTGCCGGTCCAATGAGGGCGGCAACACCAACCGCAGCACCCGAGTATCCCATAGCGCGGCCGGTGCGCTGTTTGGCGCCGATGTCGGCGGCGTAGGCAAACGCGGCCGGCACCAGTACCGCGCCGCCCAACCCGTGTACAATCCGCAAGCCGATAAGCTGGCCCGGTGTGAGGACAACCGCGTAGAGCGCCACCGCCATGCCGGCAACAGCCATGCCGCCAACGATCCCGGTCTTTCGTCCGAGCCGATCGATAATTGCCCCGGCCCCCAGGTTGCCCAGCATATTGGCCAGCGAGTAGGCTGCCAACACCACGCCGATCATAGTAGCGCCGGCCCCGAGTGAGGCGGTAAACGGCGAGAGTACCGGTAACTGCGCCATAGTATCGATGAAGCTGACGCCGATGACCACGTAGGCAAACAAACCGAGCGCGCGCGAGCGGCTGACCGGAAGCGGCGTCTTGTATTGGTGGAAGGAATAGGCGCTCTGTTGCTCAATCACGTTGGCTATTCTATAGCAGAACAGTCGGGAGTTATAGTCCAAACGCCCCCAGATTGAGCGCAATGAACGGCTGCAGCTCTCGCAGTATTCCAACGCGCAGCAGGGCGGCAAACGAATCGCTGAACCGCACGCCCAATCCAACAGAAGACGTCCAGTTGGCCGTGACATCGTCAATCGCCTCAGGATACGACAGCCATGAATCGACTGCTCCGCCGTCCAGGACAATCACCGGATGGGCGCTCAGCGTTCCGGGACTCTCTTCGAGGCCAACGCGCAGCTCTCCGTAACGGCTCAACAGCAGTCCCAGCTCCAGGCCGGCGGAAGCATCCTGATACTCAATGACCGTGCCGATTGGTCCAAACTCGGAATAGCTGTCGGAATAGGCGGCGTAACTCAGCCGGGTTGCAGGTAGAGGTTGGAAACGAGCGGCTGAAAATAGGCGGTGGAGAACGCCAGCGTATTCACGAACCCCAGACTGGACGTCCAGTACGAACCGCGGCCGGTGATATCGTTGACCGTCAGGTTCTGTGTCACGACCATCCTGCTGTGCGCCGAAGACGAAATCATGCCGACGTAGCGCATCCCGATGCGGATCGAGCTGCGACTGCCGGCCGGCGCTACCAGCGTGACCAGTAGCGTATTGCTGCCGTCGGACTCGCGTAGGACGTGCGTCTTGACCAGATCGAGCCGACCCAGCGAGTAGACTTCATCCACCGGGACAACAAGATCGTGCGGTCCAACGGTTGAACCGCTGAACTGCTCGAAGCGCCGCTGTGCTGCTTCGCGTTCGCTCTCGCTGCCACCCTGCACCCGGACATGGTCGATAGTGGGATCGGACAGTACTGTGAAGCAGCTGCGGCAGCATGCTGCGGGCGGCGGCTTCACCGCGGCTCATGATCTCGAGCGCTTCGGAGAAGGAGGTGAGCGAGAATCCCTCCAGATCAGGAGTGATCACCACGTCGGCCTCGATCAGGATCTTTGTCGACTGATCGATCGAAGCCAGCGGGCTGCGCGACAGGCGCTCAACGGTAGTCAACAAGGGCTCGCCGACTTCAACGGCAATCACAATATCGGCGCCCATCGCGTCGGACAGCGAACCGCTGCGGAATTCAGCAGTTTGTAGCACGGCATGAAGTGGGGCATAATGGCTGTGTCATTGTACGTTGCCGGACAGCCGGTTAGCAACGGGTCGCTTGTCGGCTTGCAGCGCTTGGGTTACGATGGCATCGGTCAAAGGAGATATATGGGCAGGTATACCGATCGCGGTGGGCCGATGCGCACGGCGCTCTCGCACTCAATCCCGATTATTGTGGGAATAACGCCGTTTGCCGTGGCGTACGCGCTGTTGGGCGTCTCTGTCGGTCTGTTGCCCGCCGAGCTGATTGCAATGTCTATCATAGTCTTTGCCGGTGCGTCGCAGATGGTGGCGGTTACGATGCTGCAGGACCCCGCGGTACCGGTGACGCTGATTATCGTAACCACCGCCCTGATCAACCTGCGTCACCTGCTGATGGGTGTCTCGATGGCGCCGCATCTGCGTGGCGCACCACGCGGAGTGCAGGCTGCAGCGGCGTTCTTTATGATCGATGAGTCGTACGCACTGGCGATGAACCGCATGCAGCGCTTCGGTTTCGATATGCGCTACTACTTCACCTGCGGCGCAGTTTTTTTCTTCGGCTGGTCGCTGCTGACAGGCGTGGGCATCGCGTTCGGGCGGCTGATTGCCGACCCGTTTGCACTGCCGCTGGACTTCATCATGCCGGCTACGTTTCTGGTGCTGGTGATGCCGTTTCTCACCAATTGGCCCAGTATCCTGGCGGGCATTACCGCCGCGGTGACTGCGGTTCTCGGCGCACTGTTTCTGCCCGGCCACTGGTACATCGTGATTGCCGCGGTTGTAGCCGCGGCGGTAGGCGTAGCCACAGAAGGAGCCGGTAGTGCGCACTGAGGTGATGTTGATGATTGCGGCTATGGGCGCGGTCACCTATCTGTCGCGAATCGCCGGATTTGCCCTGGTACGCGCGTTTGGCGTTCCGCCGCTGCTGGCCCGCTGGTTGACTTACGTTCCGGTTGGCATTCTGACGGCTCTGATCGTTCCAGCGCTGTTGATCCGTGATGGGCAGCTGCACGTTGGACTCGACAATCACTATCTGGTTGCCGGTGTTATTGCGGCGGTGGTAGCGTACAAGACGCGCAACGTTCTGATAACCGTTGGTATCGGATTGACTGCAATTTTTGCACTGCAGTTGATCGGCGGCGGGCCCGGGTAAACCCGGCTTTCCGTCCGGCTTGCTCCCGGCTGCAAAACGCCGTATTTTTTCAAGAGTTACCAAGGAGATTATGTGATATTTGACTGCCATATGCACACGCCACTGTGCGGCCACGCAACCGGTACTCCCGAGCAGTACGTCGATGCAGCGCGAGCCAGAGGAGTCGAGCTGCTGACGTTTACCTGCCACGTGCCGATGGCTAATCCGGCGTTTGGTACCCGCAACACCCGCATGGCAGCAGATGACCTGCCGCGCTACTGCGAGATGATTGAAGCTGCCAGGGAATACGGGCAGGAGGTGGGGGTCCGCGTTCTGCTCGGCATTGAAGCCGAGGTGTTCCCCGACAAAGCCGAGATGGCCCGCATGGATGAGACACTCGCTCATTATTCGTTTGATTTCGTGCTCGGTTCGCTGCACCACCAGTTGCCGGTCTATCGTGAGCGCATTCGGCAACGCGGTCTCTCCAGCGACGCTGCGATCGTCGCTGATTATTTTGAGTCGCTGGCCTACGCCGCCACCACCGGCCGTTACGATAGCTTTGCGCATCCGGATCTGATTCGCATCTACGGTACCGTGAAGCCTTTCGAACCGGTGCAATACGAATCGGTTATCCGTGAATTTCTCAGTGCGGCAGCCGAAAACGGCACCTGCATTGAGGTGAACACCAGTGGTTTGACCAAGGGTGTCTTCGAGATTCATCCGCATCCGCAGATCCTTGACTGGGCGCAAAAGGCCGGTGTTCAGCTGACCCTGGGGTCAGACGCGCACCGGCCGGATTCGGTGGGGCAATATTTCCCGCAGGCGTACGCCGCTATTCACGCGGCTGGGTTCGATCTGCTGTGCTATTTTGAAGCTGGACGCAAGACGGAGGTATCGATACCATCATGAGTGAGAAAACTGCGCGAGTTGCCGTCATAGGGGCAGGCGTTTCCGGTTTGACCGCACGCCGCATTCTGCGCAGCGCCGGTGCTGCGGTTGATACGTTTGACAAGGGCAGGGGCCCCGGCGGCCGGATCAGCCGCCGCCGTGAGGGCGAATACCAGTTTGATCATGGAACACAGTACTTCACCGCAACCAGCGCCGAGTTTACGGCGCTGGTTAAGCGGTGGGAACAACAGTCTGTGGTGGTGCCGTGGAGGCCGCGCATCGGTCTGCTGCAGGACGGCCAATGGACCGAGAAGCACGGCGGTCCCGAGCGCTACGTCGGTGTTCCCGGAATGAACGAGCCGGCCAGGGCGCTGGCCGGTGAGGTTGATGGGGTGATCAACTACCAGTGCCGTATCGACTCACTCCAGCACGCTGCGCAATCGGGTTGGACGCTTGGCGACCAAAGCGGCGTGCAGCACGAAGGTTACGACTGGGTGGTGATCTCTACGCCACCGGCGCAGGTATTGCCGATGCTGAAGCTGCCTTCGCCGGTGCGTCCAATTCTCGGCGGTGCGGTTATAGATCCATGCTGGGCCGTAATGGCTGTATTTGATCCCGCGCTCGAGATCGAGTGGGATGCGGCTTTTGTCCAGAAGGGGCCGCTCTCGTGGGCTGCGCGCAACGGCAGCAAGCCGGCGCGTCCTGATCACGACGCCTGGGTACTGCACGCCACCGCCGAGTGGTCACGGCGCTTTGTTGAGAACGACAAAGAGTGGGTGGCCGACCAGCTTATTGCCGCGTTTTTTGACGCCCTGGCGCGGCAGCCGCAGTCTCCGAGCTGGCGCGCCGCCCACCGCTGGCGCTACGCGCGCCCGCGGACTCAGCTGCCCGACGGATACTGGTGGGACCCGGCCGTTGGTCTGGGGCTCTGTGGTGACTGGTGTATCGGCGGTCGCGTCGAGAGCGCGTTCACCAGCGCCCGGCTGCTGTGCGAGCAGATCATCGCCCGCATCAGCGCGTCAGGATAAGCGGCTGCTGCGTAGCGCACTGCCGTGGCCGCAACGGAGTGCGCAGACGCCGGGCGTAGGACGCAATCCAGCGGTTCGACCAGCCAAAAAGTGTACTGCAGCGCACGATGTGCTTCACTTCGCTGCGCGCCATCTTGACATCCCC
>SKLB01000082.1 GCA_007123465.1 Spirochaetales bacterium | reverse complement strand
GGAATCGATACTGCGAATCTTCAGCAGTACTTCGTCGATCTTGCTCTGGTCTTCGTGCGTATTCACGTAGTGATCGATCAACCAGAAGTAGCGGTTGAACAAGCGCGCCTGGAGTACAACATCTGGCTGTCGGCGGTCGCTGTACTCACGCTCCAGGGCGTAGATAGACTGTTTCAACTTGCCGTACTCGATGGAACGAAGCTCTCTTTTTACCGTGAACACGCCAAACAACACTCCGTACACCGGGATCCACTCTTCGAGGGCCGGGCTTTCGAGTCCCAACTCACGAACCTTGTCTACCAGTCGGTTAATCATCTCCGACTCGAGTAGCTGAAGGTCGATCGCTTGCGCTCCAATGAAGAACGCTTCACGGAAGAACGCTTTCGACTTCTGCACCTCGTTTACTAACGCATAGCAGTCGGCGAGTTCCGCCACCGTCTGCGGATCGTCACGCCGGCCCACCGAAGCCTGCTCAAGATACTCCAGTGCCCGGTCGTATTCCCCCATTCCTTTGTAGCAGCGTCCCAAACGCGTCAGCAGCTCAGAGTCACTGTTGCCCGAATCGTCGTACAGCTTGAGATAGTACTCCAGCGCCTGTCCGAATACGTGATGGCGGATGGCGTAGAGGCACTTCTCAGACGGGTTTCCCACGCGGTCCACAAAACTGTGAAACAGTCTCCACTGACCCAGCAGATACTCAGCACGCTCGAACTGCTCGGGAATTCCGTCAGCTGTCGCTTGACGATCCTTCCAGAAGTTCACATACTTCAACGAAGTGACAACCTCCTGGTTGTCGAAGTCAATCGAAAGCGCGCGTTGGATCAGCTCTGCAGCTTCGTTTATGCGCCGTTGCTTGAGTAGATCGTATGACTGGTCCAACAGGCTCTGAACCTGTTCTTCGTTTTCTCGTACATGATCCTGGGACATGACTGTTCGGCGACACACCTATATATATAGAGAATACCCCATCGGGCGCGCGATAGTCAACGCATCCAGGCGATGCCGCGCTATCTGTTGGCTTGTTGGCTTTACCATTTGAACCGAGGGCCGGCATGCGCTATGATGAGGTGATAATCGAGCCAAGGTCCGAGAAGAGAGGCTGACATGAAGTATCGAGTACGTGTCCTGTTGCTGTGTGCCTTGTCGTTGCTGCTGACAGCTGCACTGTCGGCGGAAACGCAACAGGCGGCGCGCGAGCGCTTCGATCAAGCCATGACGCTATTTGCCGAGGGTGAACTGGAGCAGGCAGCGCTGCAGCTGAGGCGCGTTGCTGAGTCCGCTGCCGGTGAACGTTTGCATCCGGAAGCGTGGTTCTGGTTGGGCAGGGTGCGCCTTGCGCAGCAGGATGCGTTTGAGGCCGGCCGCTATTTTGACCACTTGATCAACTCCTATCCAGATCATCCGCGTGTGCCGGAGGCGCTGTATCATCGCGCGCGGGCACAGCTGATCGGCGGAGACCACCAACAGGCACTGGTACAGTTCGAAGAGTTTGTGAGTCGATACCCGGACTCGGCCTACGTGGCCAACGCCTACTACTGGTCCGGTGAGGCTCTGCTGGCGCTGGGGCATCGCGAGCGTGCCGCACGTCTGTTTGAGACAGTTGTTGATGATTACCCGAGCAGTTTCCGTGTTGAGGCGGCCGGCTACCGTTTATCACTGATCGAGCTGAGTGAACGCGATGAACAGCTGCAGCGGCTGCTGCAGTGGAGCCATGAAGAGCATCTGCGTACCATCGAGGCGTTTGAGCGTTCGCGCCAGGCCTGGCAAGAAGCGCTGGCGGCCTATCGAGACGGTGCCGCCGGTGAGTTGTCTGTTGATGAGCGCGAGGTCGCGCGTCTGCGCGAAGCGATCGCCGAGCTGGTGAACCAGCTGGATGCGGCGCGGGCGGAATTGCAGGAAGTTCGCGCCGCGCGCGGCGATGCCGTGGCGGTTGAGGGCGATCTGGCCAACCGGCTACGGGTTGCCGAAATCAAGGAACAGGCGCTGCTGGTCAAGGAGCGTCTGCTTCGCGAGCTCGAGTTGGAGCGCGCACGATGAGAACGCTGGCTGCAGCGCTGATTCTGCTGCTATTGGCGGGCACACTCGCGGCAGAGCAGCCGGCTTCCGCCGAGATTGCCGATAGTCGGATGGCGGTTGGGGTGCATGAGCGCAGCGGCAGTTTCTCGCTGTATGCGCTGCTGCCCGGGCAGCAGCGCGTGCCGTTACTGTTTGCGCCCGACCCGAGCACCAGCGTGCTGAGCGTGCTGGAGAACGACCGGATTCATCGCATGGGGTTTGGTGGCGGGTTTGAGCAGAGTATCGATCACCAGGCAGGGTCTCTGGCGCTGCGCTGGAGGTCGCCTACACTGGAGATCGAGCAGCGCTTCACCACCGCCAACGCAATAGAGGGCAGTGCCGATGGAGAGATCAGCGTGACCAACCGCTCCGAGACGCCGCGGCGTGTGGCGTTGCGCTACGTTCTGGACACCTGGCTCGGAGAACAGCACGGCGTCCATTTTGAGACCGCCGACGGACAAGTGCACGATCGCGAATACCTGATGCAGCCGGATGCCGGCAACGGCTACTGGGTATCATCGGATTCGCGGGTGTCACTGGTCTACCTGGCTGCCGGGCCGGCGGTGAGCGACGCCGATGCGGTGGTGTTTGCCAACTGGAAGCGGCTGAAGGATGTTCGCTGGGATTACGCGGTCAATCCGCAGCGCTCGTTCGATCTTATCCCCTATTCGATGAATGATTCAGCGGCTGCGGTGTACTACGCCGGCCGCACAATCGAACCTGGCGGCAGCTATTCGGTTCGGTTTATTGTTGGGGTGGGAGACAGTCTGGGGCGGCTTGCTCAGGCGGAGCAGCGGCCGCCTGCGCGTGATAGTGCAGCGCAACCACCGGGGCGCGCTCGCGATCGGCGTAGCATCGAACACGATCTCGACGCCGTCAACGCGCTGCTGCGCGACATCAACCGCCGCCTCGGTTCCGAGCGGCAGGTGACCGATAGCGAAGTTGAAGCTCTGCGCGAACGTCTGCCGGAGCTCAACGATGGACAGCGCTCGCGTTGAGGCCAGCGATGCCGAAGAAGACCAGGGGACTGAAGAAAGCGGAGCGCCTGTTCCGTGCCGCGCGCTACAGCGAGGTAATCCGGGTTCTCGAGCCGCAGGTCTTTCTCTACCGCGAGAACGCCGAGTTCTACTATCTGCTCGGCGTGAGCTGCCTGCGAACCGGCGATGCCGCCGGCGCATACTCATTCCTCAGTCGTGCTACCCATATCAACTCCGACGATGTGGCTGCAATGCTGGCGTTGGCCGCAACCGAGATCCGTCGGCGTCGTTCCGACGAAGCGCTGCAGCTATGGCTGGCGGTGCTGGAGCTTGATCCGCGTAACACGATTGCCAGGCGCGGACTGAGGCTGTTGCGGGCAGCCGATTCCGAGGCCGCGATTCACGAAGCGGTGCAGGATGAACGGATTGCGCGCTTTCTGCCCTCAACCGGTATAGCGCTGCCACGCTGGGTATGGGCAACTGCAGCCGTGGCAGCCTTTGCGACCACCGTTGTCGTGGGGACACCGCTGATTGCCTCGTGGCTGGCAGACCGCAGCGTGGACCAACAGGAGCGCAGCGGCAGCGAGTTGGTGTTCATTGAGCGCGGCGAGGACGGGCTTGTCGACTACCAGGGCCAATTCCGCTACGCGCTTACCGAGCCCGAAATCCGCCAGAGCTTTCAGCGCATGGGAGACTACTTCAACGCTTTTCGCGATAACCTGGCGATGATCGAGATCAATCGGGTACTGAACTCCAATGC
>SKLB01000239.1 GCA_007123465.1 Spirochaetales bacterium | reverse complement strand
AGCTGCCACAGCAGATGCTCGTGCAGCGACTCGGGACGCGACAGCGCGCCTTCCATAAAGCGGCGCTTGGCGTCACCGGCTTCGTCATCGTAACCGCCGCTGTTGGTATATCCGGGGTCCGATGTGTTCTCGAAGTAATCGTATTCCTCGCCGGGCTTGTTCTCGACCTCCTCGAGCGACAGCGTCTGGGCATCTTCGACCACTTCCAGCGCCGGATTGGCCTCGATCTCCTGCTGAATACGCAAGCGCAGATCCTGCAGCGGCATCGCCATCAGCTGGATGCTCTGGTAGAGCTGCGGGCTCATCTTGAGACGCTGTTCTTGAACCAGAGCAGGTTTCTGAAACTGCAATCGGCTCCCCCCGTGCTAGATATATTGTAGCAGGGGTAGTGCTTTGTCAACGTGAACCGGAACAAGCCCGGCCCGCGAGTCCGAGTGGCCGCTTTGCAGCGCTAAATCTGGAAACGCTCGCCGAGGTAGACCTTGCGCGCCAGTTCGTTGGCCATCACCTCGTCACGGCTGCCGGCAACTACGATCTCTCCGTCTTTGATGATGTACGAGCGGTGGGTTATCTCCAGCGTGTCGCGCACGTTGTGATCGGTCAGAAGCACGCCGATACCATTGGCGGACAGCGTCTGGATTATGCTCTTGATCTCGTGCACCGCAATCGGGTCAATACCGGCAAAGGGCTCATCGAGCAGGAGAAACTTGGGTTCGATTGCCAGCGCGCGCGCGATTTCGGTCCGGCGGCGTTCGCCGCCGGAGAGTGTGTAGGCTTTCTGCCGCGCAACCGCCTCGATGCCGAGCTCGTTGAGCAGATACGCCTGTCGTTGGCGCTTCTCGGCGGTGCTAAGATCGCCGCGCGGCTCGAGTACTGCCCACAGGTTATCCGCCACAGTCAGCTTGCGAAACACCGATGGCTCCTGTGACAGATAGGAGATGCCCAGGCGCGCGCGACGGTACATTGGCCATCCGGTGATCACCTGGTCATCGATCAGGATCTCACCGGCGTTGGGCCGGATAAAGCCTACGATGCTGTAGAAAACCGTGGTCTTGCCCGCGCCGTTGGGCCCCAGAAAACCAACCACCTCCGACTGCCGCATTTCAAACGAAACGCCTTTCACAACCAGCTTGCGCCCGTAACGCTTCTGCAGGTCGCGAACGCGCAGTGTGCTTGCGCCGCCGGACTCAAGGGGCTGCATCGTCGTTGCCTTCTTCGCCGGTTGTAATGGTGCCTCGTACTTCGCCCTGAAGGCTGATCTCGTCGCGGTCGATATCGATGACAATACGGGCAGCGCGGTACTGGTCACCCTTCCAGTAGACCACCGGAAGACCGGACAGCTCGAGCACATTCTGATCGCGACGGTAACGGGCAAACTCGCTGCGCGTTGTTAGCTCATCGCCCAGGATACGCACGCCGACCTGTACAATGGTCAGATCGTCACGGCCGCGATTCTCCAGCAGCGCGCCCTTTACCACCGTCTCATTGCGCTGGTCTTCCATGATGGCGTTGCCTTCGGCGCGCGTGATGCGCTCGCGGCGGTCGTATACCAGCCGGTCGGCGGTCAACACAATCTGCTGTTCGCGCTCGAAAACGCGAACGTTGCCGCTGGCAACGGCAAACCGGAAGTCGTCACCGTAGATTTCAATCTCGTCGGCCTCGATCTCGGTGTCATCCGAAATGACCCGCGCGTTGCCCGAGAGCCGGGTCCGCTCACGTCCCTCCGCAAATACAATCCGGGTGGAGTCTCCGGAGAACTCAAAGCTCGATGCCGCCGCCGGGCGCGCCGCCGTCGCGGTCCACGCAAGCAGTATGACCGCCAGGAACAGCGCGTTGCTAATTCTCATCCGTCACCAGAGTCCCGCTCACCTGTTCAGCAAACTCTACGGTACTGCTGCGCATATCGGCAGCAAACCCCACGCCACTGATGGTTGATCCGCCGTCGCGCTCCACACGCACCAGTCCGTCAGGGCTGCCCGCAAGCCGCCGCTGTTCATCGTTCCAGCGCAACCAGTCGGCATGAATGCCGGCCTGGTGTTGATACGAGTAGAAGCTGATGTTTCCCGACATCTCGATATCGTCACTGTCGGTGAAGTAAATTGCAGACTCAGCCGAACCCGAGCTCAATACCGCGCCGTTGCGGTCTATCTCTTCAAAAGCAAACCGGCTGAAGACCTGCTGCTGTTGCTCGGGGAAGTGTTCTACCCGCTGCGCGCTGACGCGGAAGCGCCGCGCCTCGCTGCGCACAATCACCAGTTGCGCTTCTATCAACACGGTCTCAGGGACTGTCTCGGCGCGGTCATCTTCGAGCTGCGCCGGGCGATAGTCGAGGCTGCAGGCGCCCAGGAAGAACGCCAGCAGGGTCACCGTACACAGCAGGCGCATGATCAGCTTTCAGCCGGCAACACCGATTCGGTCACCTGCTGCTTTGACCGTTCGGCACTGCGGGCGCCGTGCGACGTACAGGCGGCGGCAATCAGTCCGGCAAACAGCGGATGAGTAGCAACCGGCTTGGACTGGAACTCCGGGTGGAACTGTACCCCGATACCCCACGGGTGGCCGTTCCACTCGACCGATTCCACCAACGAGTCATCGGGCGTTACCCCGGTAACCAGCAGGCCGGCGTTGTGCAACTGCTCACGATACTGGTTGGAGAATTCGTAACGGTGGCGATGGCGCTCGCGGATAGTCTCGCTACCGTAGAGTTTGCGGATAAGCGAACCCGGCATCAGCCGCGAATCGTTGGCACCCAGGCGCATGGTCCCACCGTAATTCTTGATATTGACCTGCTCCTCGAGCAGGCTGACAACCGGGTGGTCGGACTCCGGCCCAAACTCTGTGCTGTCCGCGTCTTCAAAACCAAGGACGTTGCGGGCGTACTCGATTACCATCACCTGCATGCCGAGGCAGATCCCCATATAGGGTATAGCGTGCGTGCGTGCGTAGTTGGCGGTTCGAACCATGCCGTTGATCCCACGGCCGCCAAAACCGCCGGGAACCAGAATAGCATCAACACCCTGGAACACGTCATCCAGGTCTTCGGTCTTCTCCAGTTTCTCGGAGTCGATCTTGCGCAGTTGCACGCGAACACCGTTGGCAACCCCGCCGTGGAACAGCGCCTCATCGATTGACTTGTACGAGTCGTTGAGGTCTATATACTTGCCGACCACCGCAACGGTCACCATGCGCTTGGAATCGCGCAATACTTCCACCACCTGCTCCCACTCGCTCAGATCCGCCGGCGGGGCATCGATCTGAAGCTTGCGCAGCACGATGTCATCGAGCTTCTGTGCGTGGAAGACCAGTGGTATTTCGTAGATGGTTGTCTGCACGTCGCAAGCCGAGATGACGGCGTCCATCTCTACGTTGGTAAACAGTGCGATCTTACGCCGCAGCTCTTCGTCGAGCGCCACCGGCGCACGGCAGAGCAAAATGTCGGGCTGAACGCCGATCTCCCGCATCTCCTTGACCGAGTGCTGCGTAGGCTTGGTCTTGAGCTCGCCGCCGGCAATATCGGGGACCAGCGTGAGATGGACAAAGATCACGTTTTCGTGTCCCAGCTCGTGCACCATCTGGCGCGCCGCCTCCAGAAACGGAACCGATTCAATGTCGCCTACGGTACCCCCGATCTCGACTATTGTGACATCGACGTCCGGCTGGTCACCTACCATGGCGATACGCTGCTTGATACGGTCGGTGATGTGCGGAATCACCTGCACCGTTCGGCCCAGGTAACGGCCCTCGCGCTCGCGCTGAATCACTTCCTGGTAGATCTGCCCGGTAGTAATCGAATT
>SKLB01000294.1 GCA_007123465.1 Spirochaetales bacterium | reverse complement strand
CTCTCCAAAGAACCACCGGCGTAGCGGAGAGAGAGGGATTCGAACCCTCGGAGCCGCAGAACGGCTCAACGGTTTTCGAGACCGCCCGATTCAACCACTCTCGCATCTCTCCGTGTTGTGTAACCCAATGTAGAAGATTTCAGCGCGTGAATCAAGTACGCGGATTTCACAGCAGCGGCCGGCGTTGTTATGTTTAGAGTATGCCTTCAACCACAAACACCGATAACCAACAGATCAGACGAGAGGTGGTCAACCGGTTTCACGACGAGCTGTTTCGGCGTTACCAGCAGAGCTACCTGGAGCAGATCGACGAGATCCGCGAGCAAAGGCTTCTCGAGGGGATGTCGCAATCCGATATCGACCGCGTCAAGCTGTTCTTTGCACGGTTTCTCTACCCATCCTTTGAACAGCGGCTGCAGCGCGACCACAACCTGGAGTCGGTTGAACTGATGTTACGCAACCCTTCTCGGGTGATGGCGGCGCTGCCGTCGCTGCCGCGCCTGCTGCTCAAGCACGGCCCCTCGATCCCGGCGGCGCTCGAGACCGGACACAAGGTGGTTGAAGCCTACCGCCTCGCCGGAGAGCTCGAAGACCAGATGGTGCACAACCTGGCGCTACGCTGCCAGCAAGAGGACACAGAACCCGAGGCCGCCGCAGGTATTGACCACCAACGCTATGCCGAAGCCTATGCGGCCACCGACCACGAGAAGACCCGCACGCTGATTGGCCTCACCGAAGAAGTGGTAGGATTTGCGCGCCGCCGCAAGCACGTCGAGGCAACAATCGAGATCCTGCGGGTCTTCCGCAGAATAGCCTCCGGCGAGGAAGAAGAGGCCGCCACCGATTACGTACTGCATGTCCTGCACGAAGTACTCAGTATCGCCGACTCATTCTCCGATGACACAATGCGGCGCATGGTGCACATCGCACGCCTAGCCGAAACCCACTATCAGCAGGAGATGATCGCCGCGTGGTCTGGATAGCCCGGCCCCCCGTGCTGGATGCCGGCAGCGGGCGCCTGGTCAGCCCTTCATGCCTGGTTTCATGTGTTGCTCGGTGTAATCCATCTCGATGCGGACCGGAAAGCCATGCTCTGCGGCCTGAGCCTCGATGCTCTGCAGACACTCGATCCAGTAATCGACCTGCGCCGCGGTAGTCTGCAGCGATTGAACCCTGGTAACGTTGGCTTCCTGTTCTTGCTTCAGCCTGTCCATCCCGGCCCTGTCGCCGCGCATAGCCATCTGCATGATCTGCTCGGTGAACGCCTCTACGTCCATTCGAGAGCCGGTCCTGAGGAAGTGCTTGTGCTCGCCGACGATTTCAGCGTCCAACGGACGGCCCGAACCGGTATCGCGGAAATAGAGCAGAGAAAGCTGGTGATACTTCTGCTGGATCTCATCCAGTTGCGCCTGAGTCAGCCATCCCCGGCGCGAACACGACTGAAGCTCAGCAAAGACCTCCGTCACGGCGTTGCCCGGTTGCCGGTGGCGGGTTACGAGCACACCGGTATGTCGGGTAGAAGCAGAACCGGCAGGAGTCGAAGAGTAGACAAAGAACGCAGACCGGTCTTCGCTCACCGTCAAGGGTTCTCCCACGGCGCGGCGGTAGAAACTGTTGACCTCTGCCCAGGACGCGCGCGTCAGAAACACGTTGCTGCTGCCGGGCTCCGCCGGCAGCGCACCGGGGAAGACAGCCGGTCTCTGCTGAGCCGTCACGGCAACAGCGGCACAAACCACGATTACAGCGATAGACAGAAGCCTCTTCATAGTTACCTCCCCGTCTCCCTCATGAGTGTAAAGCCTAGATTATACACCATTATTGCGAGAATACGGCAGCTGCGAGACGATTGTTTGCAGCCGCGGACCGCCGGTCAGAAACGCCGCGCGGGGCGGACACGGTAGGTAGCCGCGTCCTTCTGAACATCGGCAGCGTCCCCGGAGAGGAAGTTCCAGATAGCGGCCAGGGCCAAGGATGCCTCGGTGGAGCTCCAGTAGGGCGCACTGTCGAAGCCGAAATCAGCCACAGGATCCAGATTGATGTCCATCTGCTCCAGCTCGCCGACAGACGGCAGAAACCAGTCGTCAAAGCCTCCCTCACTGTGGTCATTGGCGAGGAGCGCCGCCATGTCGGTCTGGGCACCGAGCGCCGCCACAATTGCCACGGTGTTAGCAGGGCCATCGCCTACAGCGGCCCCGGTAGCGCCGACTTCGACCAACGGGCTGCTCCACAGCACCCAGGAGAGGTCGGCTGCGGTGGCCTCCATGTAGCGCCAGCCGTTGCTGTAGAGCCCCTTGTCAAAGAACACCGGGCCCCCGGCCGGGCCGGGATCTCGCAAGAAGAACGCGGTATCGGGGTACGGCACGTCCATAGCGCCCTGCCACTGCAGATACGGGTAGGAGCTGCCCTCCTGAACAGCCCAGATCATCCCGAAATCCCAGCCGGCAAAGCTCGCCGCTTGAACCATCTCAGCGGTAGTCGCCGGGTTGCCCCTGTCTGTGTCGTCCTGGCCGGAGGTGTAGCGGTCGTAGTATGACTCGCTTACCGTCCCGGTGTTGACGCCCAGCAACCCGCCACTGGGTCCGGCAAAGCTGGAGACCGAACCCGCGGCGTAGCTTTGCAGCACCTGACCCGCCACCTTGTTGCCGATAAGGCCGCCGACCCGGCCATCGGCTCCGGTTCCGCTAACCGGCCCGGTGGCGTAGCTGTCACGAATCTCTCCGTCATCCATGGATCCGATGAGCCCTCCGACGCTTCGATCCCCGGTTACGGCGGTTGTGGTGTAGGACTCGCTCAGCACTAAACCCCTCGCGTAGCCGATGAGCCCGCCGGTGTTAACTCCCGCAGAACTGACGGTTCCACTTGCCGAAACGCGGCTGATACTGGACGCCGGAAGCTGCTGCGCCCCGGCTAAGGCTCCGCTGTTGTTCCCCGGATTGACGATGCTGACGCCCTCGAGCCGCAGGTCCTCAACGGTTGCCCCTGCAAGATAGCCGAACAGGCCCGCACCGAGCACGTTGCGATCGATGAACAGCCCGGAGATAACCCGGCCCGCGCCATCGAACGTGCCCGAGAATGGTGTTGCATTGTTACCGATCGGCAGCCAACCCTCATCCTGGTTCCACGGCGCCACAGCAAGATCGATATCCGCGGTCAGCAGAAAGTAGGCGCCGAGGTAATTGCGAACACTGTCCAGATGCTCCGCGGTGGCCACCAGGTATGGTTCGGCTTCAGTACCGCTGCCGCCGGCAAACACGCCGTCCGCTACCCAGTGCGCGTACACGGTCAGATCCCCGCTGACGGTGGTGGCTGCGGTAAACTCGCTGCCGCCGCCTGCGGGTTCTGTCCACCACCCGTTGAACAGGAAACCCGCACGGGCTGGTTCACTCGGCAGCGAAACGATCGTTGTATCAGGTGAGCTAACCTCGAGCAGCGCGGGATCGGCGGGAACATCGGCCCCCTGGCTGTCAAAGGTTACGCTGTGGGTATAGGTCGGCGCATCCGGTGACCACTGTGCGTAGAGGGTCACGTCGTGGGCGGGCATGTTCAACACGCTTCCGGCCGCAAACACGATGCCACTTCCGGCGGCCCTGGTATTCCAGCCGTGAAAGAATAGCGCACCGTTGTCAAGGCTGCCGCGGTCGGGAAGGAGAACACCGTCTCCCACCCGCGCCAGAATAAACGCCGGCGCCAGCACGTACGGGCTTTCCAGATCTCCGGAGCCGCCGTTGGGGTCAAACCGCAGTATGTAGCTCAACGGCGGGTCTTCGATCGAGTTGAGGCAACCCGAGACCGCTATCAGG
>SKLB01000059.1 GCA_007123465.1 Spirochaetales bacterium | reverse complement strand
GTTCTGGTGGCGCCGCCCACTCAAGCGGCACACTTTGCATCGCGCACGGATTGGTGCATACTGTGTTCCATGCGGTACCCGCTGTTGCTCTCTCCGGTCAGGATTGGTCGGTTACTGGCTCCAAATCGAATTGTGATGCCGCCAATGGTCATCTGGAAAGCCGGTCTCGACGGGCTGGTAACCGACGACCACGTGAAGCACTACGCCCACTCAGCCGGTCCCGGAGTCTGCATTGTTGAGGCTACCGCGGTCTCGCCGGAGGGGCGGCTGGCGGCAACACAGCTCGGCGCGTGGTCAGATAACCACACCGAGGGGCTCAGCCGCCTTGCTGCGGTGATAAAGCGTTCCGGTGCGATTGCCGGCATCCAGATCCACCACGCCGGCGGCAAGACCAATGCACAGAAGAACGGCGGTCTGCCGATCCAGGTGCCGTCGCGCGCTGGCGCCGCCGAACAACAGGTCAAAGAACTGGACCAATCCGAAATCGAGCGAATTATTGCCGACTTCGGCGCTGCGGCGCGCCGCTGTGCAGCGGCCGGTTTCGACCTGATCGAACTGCACGGTGCCCACGGCTACCTCGGCAGCCAGTTCCTGGCACCTTCGACCAACCACCGCAAAGACCGCTGGGGCGGCTCGATCGAGAACCGGTCACGCTTTGTTGCAGAATGCGTGCGCGCCGCCCGCCAGGCTGTGGCCGCCACAGCGCATACGCCAATTATCGCCGTGCGGCTCGGCGTGGCCGATGCAGGCCGGCCGCCACTGCGCGCCGCCGACGGTATTGCGGCAGCAGAGATTGTGTGCAGCGCCGGAGCACAGTTGCTCCACATTTCGCACGCGGGTTCGATGCCGCAGGACGGATCCGACCTGTCATGGTCGGCTACGCTTGAGCTTGCCCGACAGACTCGCAGAAAGGTGAGCGTACCGGTTATCGGCGTTGGCGGCATCAAGACTCCGGCCGAGGCCGAGAAGGCGCTGCAGGAACCGCTGGCAGACATGATTGCGGTTGGACGGGCGCTGCTGGCCGATCCCGCATGGGCCGCCAAGACGGTTGCCGGAAAGGAGCAGGACATCTACCGCTGTGTAGACTGCAAGCCGCGCTGCTTTCATTTCAAACAGCCGCACAAGTGTCCGGCGCGGCGCGCAGCAGCGGCCGCTTCGGGCAGCTAGTTGTCCAGAATGGTGATCTCTACCCGCCGATTGCGGCGCATCCCGGCTTCGGTGCGGTTATCGGCAATCGGCTGCGTAGCGCCGACACCGCGGAACATCATCCGGTCACGCTCGCGTACGCCCATCGCCAGCAGAAACTCGCCCACCGCGGCGGCACGCTGCTCGGAGAGCAGCTGACGACCGGCCTCGGTACCGGCCAGCGCGGTGTGCCCGGTGATCAGCACATCACGCTCGGGATAGCGGTTGAGGATCAGCGCAATACGACGCAGTTTCTCGCGCTCGGAGGCCACCAGCTCGGCGGAATCCGGCGGAAACTGGATGTTCTCAAGCGTCAGTGTGACCCCACGCTCGTCTTCACTGACTGTGGTGTCCAGGATTCCGAGCTCATCGATATCGCGTGCGATTTCCTCGCGCACGCGCTGACGGTCAAGCGGTGTAGACTCGACCACCTCGGCACTGGCGGTACCTTCAAACTGTACGGTCTGTCCGTTGGAAAGCGACAGCACTATCTCGTACTCTTCCTGGTACGCCCTGGCGCGCCCAAAGTCGGGGTCCCAATACATGATCTGATCCGAGAAGCCCGAAATCCGTACCGGATAGAGCGCTGCACGGTAGGTTCGGCTGGGGCGGTGGGAGATATTATAACGTACCGAAAACGCCGGCCACATCTCCCCTTGCCATTCGCGCTGGCCCAGGTAAATATAGTTGACGTTGATCGGAAAATGGAAGGCGTCGCGAATTCCGTAGCCTTCGCGAAGATCGTGCACTTCGCTGCCCACGTGTGTCCAGCTGTCACCGGGTGACAGCGCGTAATCTGGAAACACCGGCACATCGCGCACAACCGGCACAAAGTAGTGGGGTTCTATGTCGTAGACGCCGCGTTCATCGCGCCAGAAGCGCGACTCGTACTCGCGGTCAAACTGGTGTACCGCGTAGAGCCCGGTTGACTCAGCCGAGTGCTGATAGACAACCGAAAACCGCCCGCGGCCGTTATCGACTTCTTCAACGGTGATTGCGATCCGATTGAGCATGTTGGCACGGTGCGAGAACGTGCCGTCAACCGTGACCGTCTGGTCTACATTTGAGAGGATCCGGTACTGTTCACCTTCGCGATACGTAAATCGGAACAGCTCCTCGGTGTGCACCAGGGCCGCAGTTGAGAGCAGAGACAACACAATCGCGAGCAGCGCCTTACGGGAACGTAGCATCTTCTTCCACCTTCTGTCTAGAATCGGCGACACACGCCACCAGCTTGAATCCAGTGTAGCGCAGTCTGGCGCCGGTTTCCGGCTGATCTTGATTGACAAAGGATTGGGCAATGTATACTGTTATTGTGGATAGATATAGTAAACGAGTGTGGTACAGGAAGTATAGTGGCAACCGTTCGAACCGATGATCAGCTCTTGGATAGTCTCAGCAGAATATCGAACAAGCGCAACCTAAAGGACCTGCCGCCAACCGCAGCAGCTATCTATCCACTCATCATCAAGGGGAGAGACTTTGTCGCGGAGACCGTGAGTCCTGACGACATAAGCGTGCTCCTTCCCCCTCTTGTACGGATACGCAAGACCAGTCAGGGCATCCAGGCGCTGGTGGTTCGAGAACGATCGAAGGATATCGCGCGTTGCGCGGAGATCCTGCAGCGCGAGTTCAATCGGCGCGGCCCTCGCAAACGTTCGGTAACAGTGGTCGCACTGGGGACCGAAGCCTCAGCGCGCAAGGAGGCCGATCTCGTTTCACGCAAGCCGGATATCCTGGTCTCCACCGCGTCGCGGATTATTGATCATCTTCGCCGGGACAACATCGGCCTGGAGGCCGTGCGCACGTGTGTGCTCGAACAGCCCGCAGAGCAGGAAGTCGACGGATTCAACGCGGACATCGAATTCATTTACTCCAAGTTTCAGCGGAGCCCGCAGACCGCGGTGTTCACCTCGCTCGGCCTTGAGCACGTTGAACGCATCACCGCGCTGTTGAGAAGACCGGTTTTCGTAGCAGTATCAAGAGAGGAAGAGAGCGCATCCCACGCAATACAGCAGGAGAAGAGAGCCGTGAGCAAGAATTCTTACCAGCACGTACGCAAGGATCAGGCGCTGAAAACCCGGATCAAAGAGATTTTGAAGGAGATCCACGAAGATGAGAACCCGGAGGAGCTCAACGCCTACCGCGCACTGATAAACGCGAACGTCTCGATTTTTTCGCGAGGCTACTTCGCCGCCTACCTTTTGAAGCAGATGCATCTCAACCCGGGAGCTTCGCCGAAGAAGTCTCGGAGTGCCAGCGGGTCAAACGGCCGCGGGGCGCGAAACTCAGCGCCGTCACAGGCGCATAAGGGCCCGGCCGCAGAAACGGATAACCCTACTGAGAACACCACGAGCATTTTTGTGAGTATTGGGAAGAATCGTAAGGTCTTCCCGCGCGACTTGATTGCACTGTTCGCGGGCGTTGACAGCATCACCGGAGAAGATATCGGTCAGATCAAGATTCTCGACAACTACTCCTTTGTCGAACTGGCAAATGAGAAAACCGATTCAGCGATTGAGGCGCTCAACAACACCGAGTTCAGAGGACGCAAGCTGACGGTCAATTACGCGCGCAAGAAGGACTGATGCGGCAGCCAACTACTGAATCACTGCATTGACTATCAGCAATGC
>SKLB01000047.1 GCA_007123465.1 Spirochaetales bacterium | reverse complement strand
AGCACACCTCGCTTGCTACCATCTGTGATGATATCTTCTGCATAACCTTCAATGGCCTCTCCAAAGCGTACCGCGCGGCCGGCTTTCGTGCAGGCTGGATGGTAATTTCGGGACGCAAGGCCCTCGGTGCCGACTACAAGGAAGGCCTCGATATTCTGGCAAACATGCGTCTGTGCAGCAACGTGCCGGCGCAGTTCGCGGTTCAGGCTGCGTTAGGCGGGTATCAGAGCATCGAAGACCTGGTCAAGCCCGGCGGTCGGCTCTACGAACAGCGCGATCTGGCGTACCGCCGGCTCACCGATATACCCGGGGTCACTTGTGTCAGGCCCAGGGGCGCGCTGTACCTCTTCCCGCGGCTCGATCCTGCGTTGTTCAATACCCAGGACGATCAACGGCTGGTGCTTGACCTGCTGACTGAGAAGCATCTGCTGCTGGTACAGGGAACCGGATTCAACTGCATGGACAAGGATCATCTGCGGCTGGTGTTTCTGCCGCCGGTTGACCAGCTCGAAGACGCGATCGGGCGATTGCGTGACTTCCTGTCATGGTACCGGCAGTGACGCGCTGTCGATTGACCGCAGCGCGGGTGATCCTTATAATCGGGACACGTCAACACTGCGGAACGCCGTTGAAATACGATTAACTGGAACATAGTATGGTACGAGTACGTTACGCACCGTCACCGACGGGGCTGCAGCACATAGGGGGCGTGCGGACCGCGCTCTTCAACTACTTCTTCTCCCGATCTCAGGGCGGAAGCTTCATTCTGCGCATCGAAGATACCGATCGCGAGCGCTACAATGAGGCCGCGTTGCAGGACATCTACGACACCTTTGAGTGGCTCGGGATACACTGGGACGAAGGTCCCGACGTCGGAGGAGCGTACGGTCCCTATTTTCAATCTGAACGTCTGCAGCTATACCGTGATTTCGCCGAGCAGCTGATCGAGCAGGATATGGCCTATTGGGCCTACGATACGCCCGAAGAACTGCAGGCAATGCGCGAGGCTCAAGGTGAGAAAGGCAGTGGCTACGATCGGCGCGGGCGCAACTACACCGCGCAGCAGATCGCCGATTACAAGGCCCGTGGAATTGTGCCGGTAGTGCGGTTCAAAGGCCCGCTCGAGGGTGAGACGGTCTTCGAGGACCTGATCCTGGGCCGCGTCAAGAAAAAGAACAAGGATATCACCCCCGATCCGGTTCTGCTCAAGTCCGATGGGTTTCCAACCTATCATCTTGCCAACGTTATCGACGATCACCAGATGCAGATCAGCCATATTCTGCGTGCCCAGGAGTGGCTCTCTTCGGCACCGCTGCACGTACAGCTCTATCACGCACTCGGCTGGTCGCCGCCGCAGTTCTGTCATCTGCCGATGGTGATGGGCAAGGACGGTCAGAAGCTCTCCAAACGTCACGGATCCACCAGCGTGATTGAGTTTCGCACGCAGGGCTACCTGCCGGAGGCGCTGATCAACTACGTTACGCTGCTGGGTTGGGCGTACGATGACAAGCGCGAGTTCTTCACTACCGACGAGCTGGAAAAGCTCTTCGATGTGGCCAGGATCAACAAGGCGCCGGCGGTTTTCGACTACCGCAAGCTGGAATGGTTCAATGGGGTCTACATCCGCGGCAAGAGCGATGAAGAGCTGCAAGCGCTGATGATCCCGATCCTGGTGGAGGCCGGCGTGGTTTCGAACCCGATGTCCGACCAGGAGCGTCAGATTCTGCGCGCGGCGCTGCCGCTGATTCGTGAGCGGATGAAGTATCTCAGCGAGGCGCCCGAACTGGTGCGCTTTCTCTATACCGACGAGCTGCAGTACAACCCTGAGGACCTGATTCCCGGCAAGATGGATGCTGAATCCACAGCCAGGATGTTGCAGGCGGGGCGTAGCGTTATAACGGGTTTTGAAGCGCGCTCCGATGAAGAAAACGAAGGGCTGCTGCGCAGCAAAGCCGAGGAACTCGGGGTGAAACTCGGTAGCCTGATGATGCCGCTGCGTATTGCGGTTACCGGGTCTCGGGTATCTCCGCCACTGCTCGGTTCGATGCGGTTGATCGGTGAGGCGCGCGTGAAGCAGAGAATAGACAAAGTCCTGCAGCTATTGCAGTCAAAAGGTGGAACAGATGAGTGAGCAAGCAACAGTCAATCCTCAGACCATGGACAGCATCGTATCGCTGTGCAAACGGCGCGGATTTGTGTTTGGGTCTTCGGACATTTACGGCGGTCTGGCCTCGGCATGGGATTACGGCCCACTGGGCGTCGAATTGAAGAACCGAATTCAGCGCTTCTGGTGGCGCGAGATGACCCAGCTGCACGATGACATCGTGGGACTCGATGCTGCCATTATGATGCATCCGCGCGTCTGGGAAGCCTCCGGTCACGTCGAGAGCTTTGCCGATCTCATGGTAGAAGACACCGTCACCAACGAGCGTTTCCGCTGGGACCATCTTCCCGAGGAGAATCGGGAAAAGAAAATCAGTCCGGCCGGCAATCCGCTCTCGGAACCCAAAGAGTTCAACCTGATGTTCAAGACCCACCTGGGTCCGGTCCAGGAGTCCAGTTCGGTTGTCTATCTACGCCCTGAGACCGCACAGGGAATCTACGTAAACTACAAGAACGTAGTGCAAACGTCGCGCGTACGCATTCCGTTTGGCATCGCACAGGTTGGCAAAGCGTTCAGGAACGAGATAGTCACCAAGAATTTCATCTTTCGCACCTGCGAGTTTGAACAGATGGAGATGCAGTTTTTTGTTCATCCAAGCGAGGATGAGAAGTGGTTTGAATACTGGAAAGAGCAGCGTATCGAGTCCTACCGCCGGATGGGTATCAACATGGACCGGATGCGCTTCCAGCAGCACGGCCCCGATGAGCTGGCGCATTACGCCAAGGACGCGTTCGACATCCAGTTTCTGTTTCCATTCGGCTGGCAGGAGCTTGAAGGCATTCACAACCGCACCGATTTTGATCTTCGGCGCCACTCCGAGTACTCGGGCAAAGATCTTAGCTACCTCGAAGACTCCACCGGGGAGCGTTACCTGCCGTACATCATAGAGACTTCGGCCGGCTTGACGCGCAGCGTACTGATGGTTCTGTCGGACGCCTGGGAGGAAGAGACGATTGCCGAGGGCGATGTTCGCACCGTGCTGCGCTTTCACCCCGAGTTGGCGCCGATCACCGTGGGGGTCTTTCCGCTGGTCAAGAAAGACGGATTGGCCGAATTGGCGCGCAACATCGAGCGTGAGCTGCGCCAGGATTTTGCTGCATTCTACGATCAGGGAGGAGCCATCGGGCGCCGCTACCGCCGTCAGGACGAAATCGGAACCCCGTTTTGTGTCACCATTGATTACGAAACCAAAGAGGACAACAGCGTCACCCTGCGCTTCCGCGATTCCATGGAACAGGTGCGTATTCCGATAGCCGAGCTCAGCTCGCGTATCAGACAGGCCATCAAGGAATACAAGAGGGTCGGTGCGTGAGTCGGGCCCTGGCGCTACTCGAACAACGCGGCTTCTATCAGCAGTGCAGCGATCGCGAAGCGCTGCAGGCGGCAATGGATCAGCAAGCGGTAACGTTCTACGTAGGGCTCGACCCTACCGGTCCGAGCCTGCACGCCGGACACCTGGTGCCGCTGTTCGCCATGGTCCACCTGGCGCGCGCGGGGCACAAACCGATTGCGCTGATCGGCGGGGGTACCGCTCGCATCGGTGATCCCTCGGGTAAGATCGAGATGCGCAAGATGCTCAGTGTGGAAGACATCGATCGCAATGCCGCCGCTATTCAGCGCCAGATTGAGCACTTCCTGGGTCTGCACAATGTCAGCGCCACGGTAGTCAATAACGCCGACTGGCTCGTTGACGTGAAGTATATCGATTTCCTGCGCGATATTGGACGCCATTTCTCGGTCAATCGGATGCTGTCGTTTGAGACCTACAAGAAACGCCTCGAGACCGGGTTGTCTTTCATCGAGTTCAACTATCAGCTGCTGCAGTCGTATGATTTTGTGGTGCTGAACCGCCAGTACGGCTGCACGTTACAGATCGGCGGTGACGATCAGTGGGGTAACATTGTGGCGGGCGCCGACCTGATCCGGCGCATGCACGGTGTGGATGCACACGGCCTGACATTTCCACTGGTTACGCGCGCAGACGGCCAGAAGATGGGCAAGACCGAGCAGGGCGCGCTGTTTCTCGATGCGGCTATGGTCTCTCCTTACGAGTTCTTCCAGTACTGGCGCAACGTTCCCGATGCCGATGTCAAGAAATTTCTCTACCTCTATACCTTTCTTGACGCAGCCGAGGTGGAGACGCTCGGCAATCAGCAGGGCCAGCAGATCAACCAGGCCAAGGAACGGCTGGCGCTCGAGCTCACGCGCATGATCCACGGCGCTGATGAGGCCGAGAAGGCACTGCAGGCCGCGCGGGCCGCCTTTGGTGGCGCTGAGACCGCCGACCGCTCGGCGATACCCGAAGTAAGCGTAGCGGCCTCCGCAGTTGAGGCCGGTATGACGGTAGTCGATCTGTTCAGTATGACCGAGCTGTGCTCATCGAAAGCCGAAGCGCGACGGCTGGTGGCCCAGAAAGGTGCACGGGTGAATGACCGCGTAGTGGAAGGTATCGAAGAGCCGGTCAGCCTGAACTGGTTCAGCCAGGATGAAGCGTTGCTGCGGGCCGGCAAAAAACGCTATTTTCGTGTCAGGCTCAACCGCGGTCAGTAGTAGGCGCCGGTCAAACGCATCTCAATCAGGTCACCGAGCAGGTTCACGGTAAAGTCGATCGAGCGCTGCTGCTGATTGTAGAACAGACCTTCGACAATTGTTGTGACGTGTTCGCGGCGGTAGTCGGTATAGACTACCGTCACCGTGTCATAGGGCGAGAAATAGCCCGGTTCGGTGTCATCACGGCGGATGCGCCTGTCGAAGGACTCTCCTATCCGCAGCAGAAATGCCAGATAGCTCTCCTCGTCCATGCCGGTACGGACCACCAGTTCATGATAGTGGTTTTCTTCGGCGTGCTCGAGCACCCACTGCCAGTCTCCGGCTTCCACGCGCTGCTGGAATTCGAGCATGAAAGCCAGTTGGCGTTGGGGCAGCCCCGAGAGAACTGCGGCGGCGTCTGCCCGGCCGGGATCCTCGGCCACGGCAGCCGGCTCGGCTTCGGCCTGCGGCAGCTCCTGCTCCAGCGGTTGGCGCGCTGTTTCCTCGGGCCGTGGCTGCAGCAGGCTGCAGCCACTCAGAACAACCGCAAGCAGCAAGGCGGCTCTCAGCGCGATGCGCCCAATAGCTACGCGCCTGGTCTTGTGTATCGTTTGGGGTGCTTTCGTGTGTGTCGGCATCTATGTCTCCATCGGGGCAGTCAGCTGCGCAGCCGTCGAACCATCCAGACGCGGTGGGGTTTCTTCTTGCCGAAGTCTTCGCCAATGGTATCCGAGGTTATATCCTGGAACTGCAGCTGCGGCAGCTGGGCCACGCTCCATTTGAAGCCGCGAAAGTTTGTTGAGAAGAACAGTATTCCACCACTGCTGAGAAGCTCAGCGCATTGGGTGACCAGACGCGGGTGATCGCGCTGTATATCGAAAACGCCGTCCATTTTTTTGCTGTTGGAAAAGGTCGGCGGGTCCAGCACAATGATATCGTAGCGTTCGGTGTGACTGCCGGCGTCATCGAGGAAGCGTACAACGTCCTGACGGATGAACCGGTGTCTGGAACTCTGCAGACCATTGATGCGGAGGTTGTGCTGTGCCCAATCGTTATAGGTGTTTGAGAGATCAACCGATGTAGTGCTGGACGCACCGCCACCGGCGGCATAGACAGTGAACGAGCCGGTATAGGAGAAGAGGTTCAGGACGCGCGCGTTGTTACACAGTGAACCCACAATCGAACGCGTATCACGGTGGTCGAGGAAGAGTCCGGTGTCTACGTAGTCCGACAGGTTGACCAGGAAGGTATAGCCGCCTTCGTGAACCGGCAGCAGCTCGCCTGAGGTATCAACTTTCTCATATTGCTCCTTTCCCTTCTGTCGCCGCTTCCAGTAGACGCGGTTGCGATTGATTCCCATGGTACGCGCGGCTATCTCAATCATCGCCTCGCTCCAGGCGTCCGCGTCGGGAGCGTCGAGCTCCTTGGGGCCGGGATACTCGTTGACGTGCAGATAGTGCTCGTAGAGGTCAACGCAGATTGGAATCTCGGGGATATCACGGTCGTACAGGCGGTAACAAGTGATGTTATTCCTACGCGCCCACTTGTGCAGGTGTTTCTTGCGTTTAGCGAGGCGGTTTGCGAGTAACTCGCTGTGATAGCTTATTCTGTCGCTGTGGACTGATGTCATGCGCCAACTGTCATTTTTTTGCTGATAGCGCCGGCATTGTCATCTTGACCGATAGCACGGCGTAGCCTGAGGAGAGGTCCTCTTTTTGCACCGTAACGTGTTCGGGAACGCGTAGTTTAACATTAGTGAAATTCCAGATTGCGCGGATGCCCGACTTGACCAGCAGCTCCGCAACTGCCTGTGCGTGGTCGGAGGGCACGGTAAGTATTGCAATCTGAACGTCGAGGCCTTTCAGTTTTTCGGTCATCTGGCCCAGCGCGAAGACTTCGGTATCGTGGATGCGTCGGCCGACCTTGCGCTTGTCCATGTCAAAAGCTGCAACAATGCGCATACCGCGGCGGTTGAACTCAGGATAGCCCATCAGCGCGGTACCCAGATTCCCGGCACCAACTACGATTGCCTTGTGGTCCCGGTCCCAGCTCAGAAAGGCGTAAATCGCTTTGATAAGCTTGTTGACCGGAAATCCTATCCTCGGTTTGCCGACGATACCGGTTACCGCCAGATCCTTGCGAACCTGGATCGGTTCGAGGCCGAGCTCATCGGCAATCACGGTTCCGGAGATAAACTCCTTGCCGTCTTTCTGGGCGTTCTCGATTACGTGCAGATAAGACGGGAGCCGTTTGATAGTTGGTTGACTTGCCAGTTTGACGGTGCTCATCAGTTGCTCCTTTTCAGGGGCAAGAAATCTGCGCGAGATTTCTCGGTTCTGTTTTCAGAGTCCGAGTATAACGCAGATCGATAATTTTTGGTAGAATGAAGTAGAAAAGTTTGCATGAGATATTTCGAGTGGTTCAACATGTCCAACCGCGCAACTGTTGTTTCGCTGATCGCGACCGCGTTCCTGGTATGCACTGTTTCGCGGGCGGCTTCGCCTGAGGTTATCTGGAGCTATGTTCCCGGCGGAGAGCTCTCCGGTACGCCGGCGTATACCCTCGACGGACGGGTCGTTTTTGCCGCCGAGGATCGCTGGCTCTACGCTCTCGATGCAGACGGCGTGCTGCAGTGGCGCTACGATTTACGCCGCGTCCCGCTGACGGCGCCGGCTGTCGGACGCGACGGCGTGGTGTATATCGGACTGAATCCCGATAGAGTGGTGGCGGTAACACCTGCCGGCCGCCATCGCTGGACGGTGACTGGTTTCGGGCAACCGCGCGCAATCGCTGCGGCGCCCGGCGGAACAGTCTACACGGTTTTCAGTGGCGGCGAAGTAAGCGCGCGCACCACTCAAGGTGGCCTGCTGTGGCGCCAATTGCTAGCGCACACCCTCAGCGCGGACCCGGTGGTAACCGCCGACGGATCCCTGGCGGTAGCAACGCAGGACAATTCCGTTGCAGCGTTTACCCACCGCGGTATCAACAGCTGGGTGTACCGTCACAATCAGCGACTCAACGTTCTGGCTGCGCGAGAAGACGGTATCCTGCTCGCCGGCGATATCAGCGGGGCAGTACTGGCGCTTGACTCGTCTGGAAAGCCGGCGTGGCGGAGCAGGGCGCTCGGGGCACCCATTGTGGCGCTGCACGTGGATGATAACGCTGCTACTGTAGCAGTCAGCGACGACGGATCCATAGCGCGGCTCTCCGCTGACGGTGCATTGCAGTGGACTGCCCGGCCGCCCGGCGGCATCAGTGCGGTGGCGCTGTCCGGTGACGGCTATACTTATGCGGTAACAGCGTACGGCAGGATAGTAGTGCTCGACAGCCGGGCGAGGCTGCTTGCCGAAGAGACAAGCAGCAGGGGACAGCCGCTGGCTCATGTAGCGCTGACGCCCGGCGGCCGTCTGCTGACCGGTGGGCGTCACTGGGTCGTGGACCTGGTGGCTACCACCGTGGCGCCGACACGGCGGCACACCGATGTGCTCGGTCAGTGGTCCAACCTGCGTGGCGATGCCCGTGCAACCGGAGTTGCCCGCGGTTACCCGGGGCCGGCGGCCGCGGACTATGCCGATGTGCTGGACTACATCTATCTCAGTGAGCTTCTGCGCTCGGATGCGGTGGACCAACGCGAGCGGGCCCTGCGGGACATCGAGGAGCGTGTGGCGGCTGGGCGCGTTGGTGGTAGCTATGCGTACGTGGTAGAGCTGTTGTCGCAGATTGTAGATGGTGCCGGACAGCCGAGCGAACGCGAGCGCGCGCTGCGGGTGCTGGCGGCCATTGCCGACGCAACGGTAAACAGCCGCATAGCGCGCGCACTTGGCGCTGAGCGCAGCAGCGGGGTTCGCATTGCAATGCTGCAGACGCTGGGAGCGATTGCCGCTGATCCCGACGGCGATGCGACGGCGGCGATTGACGCAGCAGTGCGCCGGCCGGGAGCCGGCGACCGTGAAGCCGCAGCGGCCGCCTGGGCGCTGCATCAGATCGCACTCTTTAACCGTTATCCGGCTCGTCAAAGGGCGCAACAGACGCTTGCCTGGATTGCGTCGGAGATCCGATTCTCGCACCAGACCAGAGCGCAAGCCTCGTCCCATCTAAGCGGCAGCGAGTAGAAAAGTGAGGCAGCGAGCGCTATACTCAGACATAGGGGTGTGTGCAGATGAAAACGTTGATATCCGCTCTGCTGCTGTTTGTTGTGCCGCTGGCCCTCGTTGCGCTGGAAGTTGACCGCGAGGAGCTTGAGAGTCAGATTACCCGCGCGGTGGAGTTTGAGAATTACCAGGGACCGTACGAGCGGGTCGACACTATCGAGGCAATACGCAGCATTGGCGCCGCACTTGCAGCTGGACCCCGCGGCGCCGGCGAAACTGCAGACTACTTTGGTCGCTACCAGATGATTCATGCTTTGGATCCCGAACAGCCGCGGGGGCTGGACGCAGATATCCTGGTGATACTCGATGGCGGGCGGGTTGATCATATCGATAATATTCGCCGTATTCTGGGCGCGTACCTCGAGCAGGCGTACCACTATTCCGCGAGCCAGGCGTGGCGCATCGCCGAGTTTGTTACAATTTACAATGCGATCTATCGTGGGGAGCTGGATTTCTTTGAAGGGCGCTACAAACCGGTTGTGATCGAAAACCTGAGCGCCGACAACGTGGGCATTGCCGTACGCTACAGCGAATGGCCGGGCAGGACGCGGCTGGTTACTCCTCTGAGCTCCGCGGCCGGTCCGGGGGAAATTGGTTCGGTTGACGCGCTGGCGCTTACCGATGAGCGGGTGGTAGAGGAGTTGCGCACGCGCCCCGATATGGCACTCGAAGAACGGCGTGACATGGTCGACCTGGCGGAACGCGCAATTGAGGAACAGGAGCAGCGCATCGAGCGCGAGGCGGAGCAGATTGCCGCAGAACGGGAAGCCGTAGAACGCGAACGTGAACAGATTGAGCAAGAACGCGAGACCCTTGGCGAGCAGGAGCTGGAAGAACGGGAACGCACGGTCGCCGAGCGTGAAGAGGCGATCGTCGAGCGCGAAGAGGCGCTGGAGCGCGAGCGTGATGAGGTCGAAATCCGCATAGATGAGGTACGTGAGCGACGCGAAGAGATTGCCGAAGACACCCGCACGGTTATGGAGCGTGCACCGGCGGCTTTGGTGGAGGATATCCGCGAGGTACTCTTTGTCCAGACGCGTATGCGCGGCGGGCGCCCATTGGGACAGCTGGTGATAATTGACGGAGAAACCGCCACGGTACTGCGCAGGTCCGAGCTCGATACGCTTACCAGCAGACGAGTCGAACGCTGGGCGAACGATCATCTTGTGGTAGCGGAGCGCGACGGCGCGGCACGCCTGGTGCGGGTAGATAGCGCTTCGCTGCAGCCGTCCACGGTGGGATCTGCCGAACTCTTCCCCGAGAGTGCGGTTGTGCCGCGCCCGGACCGCGGCGAGATTTTTGCGGTGGTACGCGACGGTGAGGGCTGGTACCTGGGTAAGTTCAACAGCAGCCTGGCGCTGTTGGAGCGGTCATCGGTGCGGGTTGACCCCTTCAGCTACATAGCGCCGGCTCAGGATGTGGTTTACGTACAGCGTGCGGACGGCATTATCGTCGGCCTGTCATTGGACGATCTGAGTCAGTAAGCGCCATCCAGAAGGTTTAACGCGACCGGCGCCGCCCGAAGAGCTTGCGAAAGAATGCAACAATTGAGTTCCAGAGCTTGCGCAGCGCGCTTGGATGGCGCATCTTGTCCAGGCGCACGTATGCGTCGGCAAGCTCGTCGGTATTGAGATTCTTGCGGTGGATGTTTTCATCGAGTTCGAGTTCGATCAGTTCCAACTGATCGCTCTGGTCGACAATACGCGCGGGTATGGTCTCCCAGCCCAGCTGTCGGGCTGCCTCCAGACGGCGGTGCCCGGCGATCAGTTCGTGCTGCGGTGTAATCACAATCGGGTTGAGCAAGCCGTGCTTGCGCAGACTTTCGGATAACGGTGTCAAATCCCCCATCGCCTTGCGGACACGCTTTCGAACCACTACGTTCTTTACATCAGCCTGTATAATCATGTCTTCCGCCCGTTCGGTTCGCTTGTTCATGCTACTGTTTCCACTCCGCTCTGCCCGGTCTAATCCAGAAGCGGGTTACCCTCAAAATCTTCATCATCGTTGAACAGCGGCGGCAGAATTGTTGATGCAGAGTCGTCGCCGCCCGCCGCAGCGTCCCGGCCGGAGGAGAGGTCGATGTCGAGGTCAAGATCTATCTGAAACGCGCGCGCCGACGGCGCGGATGAACTACTGAGCGAGTAACTGCCGGTTTCGATGGTCGAGCGCAGTCGGTCAACCAGAAGCGGCCGCTGTTCCTCGTCAAATTGCTGCATGCCGTCAAACTGACGCGGCTCGGTACCGGAGAGGAAGATTTCACTACGGGTGGCCCCGCGGTAATCCTCGGTCGGCAGCAGTCCCGAGCGAGAGCTTACGGTTACTTCTCTAAGCCCTTCGCTGGGCCGCGCAAACTGGCGCGGCGGCAGGTCTGCGTGGATCTCCTTCATGTAGCGTGCCCAGACGGGTCCGGCGGTTACCGCGCCGGTCTGGTTCCAACCCAGTGAGTTACCGCCGCGGTCGAAGCCGTACCAGATAGCGGTGGTAACGTAGGGCGAGTAACCAACGGTCCATGCGTCGGCCCAGTTCTGGGTAGTGCCGGTCTTACCGGCCATCGGGATGTCGCTGCGGAGTCCGCCGGCCAGCCGGGTGGCTCCGGCCAACGTCCCGCGTTCTACCGCACTCTTGAGCATGTCGGTCATGATGTAAGCGGTCTGCGGCGAGACAATCTGGCTTTCGGCGCCACGGCGCTGCTGTTCCATGCGCAAGTCGCGTTCCGGCTCCAGTACGACGCGGCCGCTACGGTCTTCGATGTAGCGGATTGCAACCGGTATAACCTCTCGACCCTGGTTGGCAAAGGTGGCGAAGGCGCGCGCCATTTCTACCGGCGCAACGTCTACAATTCCCAGGCCAACCGGATAGCGGCGAACCAGGTTGCGGCGCGTGAAGTCAGGCTCCGCAATACCGAGTAGAGCGCCGGAGGTGTTGAGTGCGGCGGAGAACCCGAGGCTGTCGAGAATGCGCAGGCTTGGAACGTTCATCGAGCGCGACAGCGCGTCGCGTGCCAGGACCGGTCCGTGCCATTCGCCGCGGTAGTTGCGTGGTGTGTAGGGACTGCCGTCGTCGTTCCAGAAGACTACCGGTGAGTCGTAGATCATGGTTGCCGGTGTGATGACTTTTTCTTCAATTGCCGCAGCGTAGTAGAGCGGCTTGAACGCTGAGCCGGGTTGAACGGTAGCGTCGGTGGCGCGGTTGAACTGATTGCGAGCTTCAAACTGGCTGCCGCCGATCATCGCAAGGATATGCCCGCTATCGTTATCGATAGTAATCATGGCTCCCTCGACGGTGGTGCGCTGCGCGCGCTGTGCCGATTGAGCCTGGGAAATGCGCGAGGCGTGACGCAGCTCGTCCTGCTCGTCGGAGCCGAAAAGCAGAGCCAGGACATCGACCATCGGGTTGATCTGGTTGCGGTAATAGGCGGTAGCGCTCTGGCGCCGCTTAGCGTCGGCAACCCGCATCTCGGGGATGTCGAAAGCCAGCGAGATCAGGTCGATTACCGGTACCAACGCATCACCCTGCTCGGCCTGGGTGGCCACGTTTTCACGGAATATCCGGTTAGCCTGCTGCAGACCGGCGCGGAAGTATCGTTCGGCAGCTGCCTGATAGTCGAGGTCGATGGTGGTGTGAATGGTGAAGCCGTCGCGGTTTATGTCGAGACTGCCCAGCAGCAGCTCGTTCTGCAGCTGGTAGCGCACGTACTCGCTGAAGTATGGCGCGCGGTCTTCACGTTCGAAAAACGCAGTGGAAGTACTGGCACGGGTGAAATCGTAACCGGCCCAGTATTCGGCAAACGAGTAATCTGCTTCATCAGCGGTGATATTGCCGCGCGCCGCCATCTGGTCCAGGATGCGTCGCTGCATCGCACGGGCCTCGTTGGGACGTCGGATAGGCGAATAGAGCGACGGATTGGCCAGCTGAATCACCAGCATGACCGACTCGGCCTCGCTCAGCTCACGCGCAGAGTGGCCAAAGAAGTGCTGTGCTGCGGCTTCAACACCGTAGTTACCGTGCCCGAAGTACATGGTGTTGAGATAGCGCTCCAGAATTTCGTGCTTGGTCCAGTGGCGTTCGATCTGGAACGCCCACCATAGCTCGCGTAACTTGCGCGTAATGGAAAACTCGCTACGGTCGGCGTACAGATGCCCGGCAAGCTGCTGGGTAATGGTACTTCCGCCCGATACGTAGCGCCTGGTAAGCAGGTTGAATGCCGCGCGTGCGGTTCCAGCTATGCTGAAGCCGCTGTGTTCAAAGAACTGGCTGTCTTCGCGAGTTACCAGAGCGTAGATCAGATGGTTGGGCAGTTCATCGATCGATACCAGCTCGCGGCGCTCCTCGGAGAAGAACTGCGTAATCAGCCGGCCTTCGCGGTCGAGTACCTCTGACGGCAACGCCTGAGCGCGTGTACCAAAGGTATCTATGTCGGGCGTATTGCGCACCGATGCCAGCGCCAACCCGGTGCCAACACCGATAACAACCGCGAGTACCGCGGCAACTGCAATGGAGATATGAAGAGCGACGCGTCGCTTATGACGGGAAACCATATGGAAATAGGGTACGGATCGGCATTTGCTTTGTCAAGTCTTGCGGACCGTCACCAGGCTTCGTGGCAGTTATCAAAAAAAGAGGGCCGGCTCTGCAGAACCGGCCCAGATGGTCATCGGTACGATATAGTAAACTGGGAGGGGAACTATACCAGTAACCGACAATCCTATTATCGTCTCACGACGAGTTT
>SKLB01000180.1 GCA_007123465.1 Spirochaetales bacterium | reverse complement strand
GCAGCATGACATCCTTGCCCTGATCGCGGTAGTACTCGGCAATGGCGGTGGCAACGTAGGCACCGCGCAGCCGCGCCAGCGGCGGCGTGTTGGATGTAGAGACTACCACCACCGATCGAGCCAGCCCCTCGGGGCCCAGATCATGCTCAATGAACTCGCGCACCTCGCGCCCCCGCTCTCCAATCAGCGCAATGACGTTGACCTCGGCCGAGGTGTTGCGGGCTATCATTCCCAGCAGTGTCGATTTGCCGACCCCGCTGCCGGAAAAGATCCCCAGCCGCTGGCCCTTACCCACCGGTAGCAGACCGTCGATAGCGCGCACACCGGTGACAATCTGTTGATTGATGGCACTGCGGTCAAGCACGTCCGGCCCATCGCCCACCGCGGGGTAGAGCTCGGCTGAACCGATGTCGCCGGCGCCGTCGATCGGACGGCCGCGCGCATCGAGCACCCGCCCGAGCAGTTTGTCGGAAACCGGAACCTGCAGCATCTCGCCGGTGCCCACAACAGAGCAGCCAACCTCTATGCCGTCGACCTCGGTGTAGGGCATCAACTGTACCGTGGAGCCCGCTACACCAACCGCCTCGGCCCACACGGCGTTGCCGCGCGGCATAACCACCTGGCACAGTTCGCCGACAAACACCTGCGGGCCGTCGCTCTCCAGCAACAGCCCCTGCACACGGCGAATCCTTCCCACCTGCTTGATCGGCTCAATCCGATCAACTACTGCGGTATATTTGTCAAACATTCCCACGGGCTCCCTCCCTCTGGCCCGCGACGCTATTCCTTCAACTTTGCCCTGGACTGAATAGGAGTGATCTCCAGGATGCGGTCCTCGATTTCTCGAAGCTGCGAAGAAATACGCGCGTCGATACGACCGAAATCGGTCTCGATAATGCAGCCACCCGGGTCAACGGTTGTATCCTCGGCAACGCTTACGTTGCCGACCCGCTCCACCATCTCGATGACCTCTTTGACGTGGTCGGTTGCCATCTCGAGGTCCTGCAGATTGACCCTGACGATGACATCAGACTTGGTCTTCAGCTTGCGCAGCGCCTGAACCATGTTGTTGACAACCACGTTCTTCTGGTTCTCCGAGATTACCTTGACAACCTTAGCGGCGATCCCGAGCACCAGGTGAATCAGCTGCGATTCAGACTCCTCAATGATCTCGTTGCGTCGCGCTATGGCCTTGTCGATAATCACGTGCAGCCGATCGATCAGGCGACCGACCTCGGCCTTACCCGAATCGAAGCCTTTGGCTTCGCCCTGTTCCAGTCCGCGCTGATAGGCGTCCTGTTCTACCTCGGTGGCACGGGCCTCGGCGTCGGCAACGACCTTCTCAGCCTGCTGCTTTGCCTCGGCCACCAGCCGCTCGGACTCCTGCTCGGCCTGCTGCTTGATCTCCTGCGCCTCGGCGGTGCGCCGTTTGACCTCGTCAAAAGCGCGATTCTCGGCCTCTTCGGTGATCTGATTGGCCGCTTGCCGCGCTTCGGCAATCATCTGCTCACGCTCGGCATCCCAGTTCTGCTTGAACTGCTCGGCCTCGCGGCGCAGGTCATCGGCTGTGGGCCCGCTGTACTCCTCGATATCGGCAACCTCGTCGAGTGTCTCGATTGGCTGCGGCGCTTGAGGGCCCTCTATGAAGATTTTACCATCGATAACTTTGACTTCACCGGATCGAAACACGTTCTTGGCCACAACTCTTCCCTTATCTGGTGAGCTAGACTACCAGCTCGTCCTCGCCGGCGCGGGCAACCACGATCTCGCCCTGCTCCTCGAGTTTTCTGATAATTGAGACGATCTTCTGCTGCGCTTCTTCAACGTCTTTCATACGGATCGGTCCCATGTATTCCATGTCTTCCTTCAACAGCGTGGCCGCACGCTTGGACATGTTGCGATAGATTTTGTCCTGCACCTCGGTATCAACAGACTTGAGCGCCTTGGCCAGCTCGGTAGTATCAACCTCGCGCAGAACTTTCTGAATTGCACGGTCGTCGAGCATAACGATGTCCTCAAAGACAAACATGCGCTTCTTGATGTCTTCAGCCAGTTCGGGATCCTCGTCCTCCAGCGACTCGATGATCTTCTTCTCCGTTGATCGATCGACCAGGTTGAGGATCTCTACGATGCTCTCGACTCCGCCTGCCGAGGTATAGTCTTCCGATGAGAGCGTCGAGAGCTTCTTCTCCAGCACGCGCTCGACCTCGCGCAGAACCTCCGGTGACGTGCGGTCCATCTTGGCGATGCGCTTGGCAACGTCGGACTGCACTTCGTGCGGCAGATTGGAGAGAATGGTAGAAGCCTTCTGCGGCTCCAGATAGGCCAGAATCAGTGCGATAGTCTGGGGATGCTCCTGCTGAATGAAGTTGAGTAGATGGGTAGGATCGGTACGGCGAATGAAATCGAACGGCCGCACCTGCAGGCTCGAGGTCAGACGATTGATGATATCAACTGCCTTCTGCGATCCCAGCGACTTCTCCAGCAGTTCACGCGCGTAGTCTATGCCGCCGGTGGTGATGAAGTCGTGAGCCATCATCAGCTCCTGGAACTCCATCAATACCTTGTCGCGGTCTTCGGGCTCGATATTCTCCAGCCGTGCGATCTCGAACGTCAAAGACTCAATTTCATCCTCACGCAGATGCTTGAAAATCTCAGACGAGATCTCTGAACCAATGGTGATCAGGAACACCGCCGCCTTCTGACGGCCGGTGAGCTCTTTGCGATGGCCGGAGCCTTTCTTGGAGGTGGTTGCCGTACCGCCGGCGCTTGCCCGGGATGCCTTTGCCATGGCCTACTCCTCCATCAACCAGGTGCGAATCAGCTGTGCCACGTCTTCAGGATGCTCGCGTGCCATGTTGATGGCGTTCTCCTGCATCTCGAGTCGGGCGCGCTCTTCAACCGACATCTCGACGTCGGTTCCCTCTTCCTCTGCGCTGCGCAGCGCCGCTTCGCGCATCGCCTGATGTTGCCGCGCCAGCTCCTCTTCGCGCAGGCGGCGGCGGCGCTCGATCTCGCGTGAAATCAGGCGGAAGACGATGAACGATACCAGCAGAATCGCAATACCGATCAGCGAGTAGAGGATGATCATCTGGATCTGTCGCCGGCGCCGGAACGCGGCGTCTTCCTCTTCGTGCTCCAGCGAACGGTCAAACTGGATGTGCTGCACACTGACCGAGTCACCGCGTTCCTGACTGAATCCCACTGCGTTGCGCGCCAGATCGAGAGCACGTTCGAGCTCATCCTGACTGACCGGAATGTACTCGCGCGCAATGCTGCCATCGGGGTTTGTCACCAGGTTCCCCTGCTCATCATACTGTTTGCGCCAGACACCGTCCAGCGCGATGCTGGCGGTCATACGCCGGATCTCGGGGCTCTTCTCTTCGTACAGCCGCCGCGTATTCATTTCGTAGTTGGTGCGGCTCTCAACGTTGGACCAGCGGCCGACCATGCCGTCGAGGTCACGATACGCCGGCGGCGTCTGCCCCTCCTGCCCCGGGGGACCCTGCGGGTTAAAGCCGGTTCCCTCGTAGAGTTCTTCGAGCATTTCGGTCGAGCGCGGCACCGACATCACAAATTCGCGCTCACTGAACGGGGTGCGGGGATCATCGGGCACGGTCTCAATCGGGAAGACCTCTTCGGTCTCGGCGGTGCGAACTCCCATCAGCAGATCAACGTCTATATTGACCACTTTAACACGGCTCTGGCCGTAAATCTGGGACAGCGCATCATGAATTGCCTTGATGTAGCGCCCTTCGACTTCACGCTTGAGGTTGAACTCGCGGCGAGTCAACTCGAGCCGATCGAACCCTTCCATGCCTTCGAAGTCATTGAGCACTATGCCGGCGCGAT
>SKLB01000343.1 GCA_007123465.1 Spirochaetales bacterium | reverse complement strand
GCGTGTAGCCGTCGTCAACCATCTGATCGGACAGCGCCAGCAACTCGTCCCAGGTAGTCGGGATTTCGTAGCCTTCGGCCTCGAATACTGCCGGCGGATACCATACCAGGCTCTTGACGTTAGTGCGGTACCACACACCCATGATTGCACCGTCATCGTAGCGGCTCATGTCGATCCAGCTCTGGTCGTAACTCTGCAACAGCTCATTCTCGCTGAACCAGTCGCGCAGATCGATCACGTGATCCTGGCCGTAGAGGTCCGCCATCAGTCCCGGCTGCGGAAACGCCGCGATATCGGGCGCATCGCCACCTTCGGCACGCACGGTAATCAGCGCTTCGAAGTCACCCGATCCTTCGTAGTAGACATCGATTCCGGTCTGCTCTATAAACGGCTCCATCGCAGCTTGAAACCGCGAAGCGTCTTCATCGACGTAGGCGCCAAAGATCACTACTTCGGTCCCCGAGAGGTCCTGCCCCTCGGTCCAGGGATTTCCCGTAGGGTCGGTGCCCGCGGGAACTGCGGCTTCCTCGGCACCGCACGCAGCCAACAGCATAGCTGCTGCAACCAGCAGCGCAACAGGGATCCCCCGGTTGCTAAACAACTTTCTCATACAAACCCTCCTAATTCTGGTCTTGTAAGCGTCATAACTCGCGTTACTAACCACTATCTTAACGGCAGCTGCTCAATTTGACAAGCAAAAAAGGGCGGATCATCATGAGTTGCAGTTTGCGCGGTTTTGTGCCAGAATGTGGTTTCGCTGTAAACATCTGGAGGATGTATCGATGGTTATTCTGACCCTCAACTGTGGCAGTTCCTCAGTGAAGTATCAGATTTATGATTGGGATGCGCGCGAAGCGCTCGCGAGCGGCGTGGTAGAACGCGTCACGCAAGACGGCTCGGCCATCAAGCACAAGGCTCGCGGCAAGGACGAATACGAGAAGGAACAGCCCTGCCCCGATCATGAGAAGGCAATCCAGCTGATCATCTCGACCGTGCTCGATCCTGAACACGGGGCTATCTCAGACATCGATGCCATCAAGGCTGTCGGACACCGCGTGGTGCACGGTGGCGAGAAATTTGCCAAGTCGGTGCTGGTTGACGACAACGTGCTGGAGACCTTCCGCGAACTGCAGAGCCTGGCACCGCTGCACAACCCGGCCAACATCATGGGAATTGAGGCTGCGCGCTCGGTACTGCCGTCGGTGCCGCACTGCGCTATCATGGACACCGCCTGGCACCAGACCATGCCGAAGAAAGCCTACCTCTACGCGCTGCCGTATCAGTGGTACCGCCAACACGGTGTACGCCGTTACGGCTTCCACGGCACCTCGTTTCTGTATACCGCCAAGCGCGCGGCAGTGCTCCTGGGCAAAGACCCGTTCGAAACCAGCCTGATCATCGCGCATATCGGCAACGGAGCCAGCATCAATGCGGTCAAGAACGGGGTTTCGGTTGATACGTCGATGGGCCTGACCCCGCTCGAAGGCCTTATCATGGGTACCCGCTGCGGTGATATCGACCCCGCAATTCCGTTCCATATGGTCAATAACGCCGGCTTCAAGTCCGACGAAGTGGAACGCGCGCTCAACAAGAAGAGCGGTGTGCTCGGCATCACCGAGAAGTACGTCGACCGACGTGACATCGAAGAAGCTGCCGCGGCCGGTGACCAACAGGCCACCCTGGCCATCGAAATGGAGTCCTACCGCATCCGCAAGTACATCGGGGCCTACGCTGCTGCACTTGGCGGCGTTGACGCGCTGGTGTTCACAGCCGGGGTTGGAGAACGCGGTCCCACCATCCGTCACAAGGCCGTTGAAGGTCTCGAGTTCATGGGGATCAAGCTCGACGAGAAGCGTAACAGAGCCTCGCGCACCAAGAACGCCGAGACGATCATCTCGACCGATGATTCCCCTACCAGGATCTTTGTGATCCCGACAGACGAAGAGCTGGTAATGACCGAGGATACCTACGCCCTGATGCAGGGCACCTACGACGTTCACACCAACTTCCAGTACAGCTTCCAGAAGCCGGACTACCAGAACATGGAACGCAACGGCTGTATCGACCAGGACATCGAGAAGGTGGATGGACTCGCGGAGATCGTGCTCGGCGGTGAGCGGTCTGCGCGCATCAGCGATCCTGAGTGTGATTGATGACCTACGCAGCCATCGGCGGTGCGGACCAGCGTTTGTCCGACGACCAGCTGCGCTCGACGCTGTATAGCGTTCTCGATCAGCATCGCGCGGCACGGCGTGTCCTGGCTATTCCACCGGACATGAGCCGTTTTCACTCGCGCGCCGGTACGTTGACGCGCTTCACCTGGGACTATTTCCAGTCGCGCCTGGCCGCGGTCCTGCCGGCAATTGGTACTCACTACCCGATGACAGCGGCGCAGATAGACGAGATGTTTCCCGGCGTCCCGCACCAGCTCTTCCGTGAGCACAACTGGAGAGATGATCTGGCCACTCTGGGAACGGTGCCTGCGGAATTCGTGCACCAGATATCCGAGGGCAAACTCGATTTTGACTGGCCTGCCCAGGTAAACCGCCTGCTGACCGATGACGGCATGGATCTGATCCTCTCTATCGGTCAGGTTGTGCCGCACGAGGTTATCGGGATGGCCAACTACAACAAGAATATCCTGATCGGTACCGGCGGCCGCGACGCCATCAACAAGAGCCACTACCTTGGTGCGGTCTACGGCATGGAGCGCATCATGGGCCGCGCCGATACGCCGGTCCGAGCCCTGCTCAATTGGGCCTCACGCGAGTTTGCGCAGGCGCTGCCGATTATCTACGTACTGACGGTGGTAGCGATGGAGAGCGACGGCTCGCTGACAGTGCGCGGACTGTTCATCGGTGATGACGACGACTGTTTCTACCGCGCGGCCGCGCTTGCAGCAGAGGTCAACCTGATCCGTGTGCAGCGGCCGCTGCAAAAGGTGGTTGTCTACCTCGATCCAGCTGAGTTCCGCAGTACCTGGCTCGGCAATAAGAGCATCTATCGCACCCGCATGGCAATTGCCGATGGCGGCGAGCTGATTGTGCTGGCGCCAGGAGTGCGCGAGTTTGGCGAAGACAAAGAAAATGACCGGTTGATCCGCAAGTACGGCTATGTCGGCGTCGATGAGGTCATCGCGCTTGTTGCACAGCATCGTGAGCTGGCAGAAAGCCTGGGAGCCGCGGCACACCTGGTGCACGGCGCCCCGCAGGGGCGCTTCCGCGTCACCTATTGCCCCGGAGGGCTTTCGCGGCACGAGATCGAAAGCGTCGGGTTCAGCTACGCTGACCTGCGGGAGATGAGCCGGCGCTATGACCCTCGGACACTGCAGCACGGCCTTAACCGTCTGACAAACGGCGAAGAGGTCTTTTTCGTGTCAAACCCGGCACTTGGACTGTGGGTGCGCGAAGATCTCCTGCCGCAGAGTCCATCAGCCTGAGGCTTCGAGCTGCACTACCGCGGGCACCGCGAACTCGATACCGGCCTCGTTAAACGCAGCGTGGATCCCCTGCATCACCGAGTTCCTGACAGCCAGGAAGTCTTCCTTGACAAACCAGATGCCGAACAACATCTCGATGCCGAAGCGTCCGAACGCAGTGATGACAAATAGCGGCTCCGGTTCATCGAGGCAGTTGGAATTTGCGCGGGCCACCTCGGCTAGTACCTCTTTGACCTTCATCAGGTCGGTGCCGTAGCGCACTACAAACTCGACGTTGAGACGTCTGATAGGGAACCGTGTAACGTTGGTGACCTCGGACTTGATCAGCATTTCGTTGGGAAGGCGAATATACTGGTTATCGAAGGTCCGAATCTTGACCGACAGTAGATCGATTGTCAGAACCACGCCCTGGAAAGTGC
>SKLB01000017.1 GCA_007123465.1 Spirochaetales bacterium | reverse complement strand
GCTCGTGGGTTACCGTGTCGGTTGCCAGCAGAATCCTTCCGTCGGCCTGCCGATGGATAGCCTGCGTCATCTCGCTCTTGCCGCCGCCCGAGGCGCCCTCGTGCATGATGGAGAACTCGTTGTCGTAGGGCGTGATCAAGCGCACCGCTGAACTGTGCAGCGTCACCCAGCCTTCCTGTTCTCCTTTGGTGATCAGGATGCCGTAGACGCCCTTCTTGGCGCTGGGACCCGGATAGAGATTGTAGGAGAACAGCTCGTGCATACCGTCCAGGCGGTTGTGTACCACCACCTGTTTGCCCTCGTAGTGGGTATGGCGGAACGGTGGCGCCAGGTAGATGACCGCAACCGGTTCGAAGTCCTCGGGTATCTCGGACCGCGGTATGAATCCCTGCAGATCGGCAAGTCCGGTGACAAAGAAGCCGGCGTTATCCGGCGCAACCAGCAGCGTGGGGTAGCCGCGGTCAGGGTCTCCCGAGCGGAACGGAAGCACAATCAGCCGCTCCTGCTGCTTGAACCAGTCAAAGGTCTCGCTGCGCGTCTTGTCAAACGAAGTGTCAAATCGATCCCGGTAGTGGCGCTTGTCGGTCGGGCCATCGTCGGCGATCACCATCGCTTCGGGATCGCGGCGCCGCATGTAGGCTTCGGTGTAGTTGACCGCCGCACCATTCTTGCAGCGCGCCACCGTGGCTTCCACGTAGCGGCCTTTTCCGGGTACATCGTAGGCAACTTCTATCAGATCGCTGTCGCCTTCCAGGAAGGTGAGCCTGAGCATGTGCTCGCGATCCTCAGGGATTAATACCTCCACCGAAGAAAACAAGTCCTGCAGTTCCGCGGTGAGCTTCAGACGCGCTACAGCGCTATCATGCTTCACATTCTTCATGAACAACTCCAAGAAAAAAGAGATTCACCGGGACAGATGAGCCCGTCCGGGCGGTCAGCACTTTGCAGCTTGAACAGCAGTATAGCAGCTACAGAGGCAGCCGATCAAGCCATCAGGAAGAGAACTCCGCCAGTGAGCGGATCAGCGGATACGGGAAGAACCCGCTCTGGTGGCCGTCGCTCCAGCGGATGTAGAGCGCGTAGTTGCCCAGTGGCTTGATTTCCTGAGCCTGGATGTCCGCAGGGATGGTGGTCGGATCGAGCTTTGTGGTGCCGGAGAACTCGTCTACACAGACCGCGCACTGGCAGTTGCTGCGCAAGCGATGATTTGGAACACTGATAGTTTCACCGCTGCCGGGCCAATGCAGCCGAATCTCGTGTTCATCGTAGCTGACCTGAGGTTTGTCGATTCCCTGGGCAAACGCGCCGATGCGCGAAATCATGCGATTGGCCGCAGCGCGCATTGCCGGATTGTCTATGCTGCGACGAAACGAGGCCCCGTATAACGCGGCGTCGATCGGCAGCTGGGCGATGACCTGCGTGCCAAACCGCGTAGCTATGCGGTCTCCGGCGTCCTTGCCAAAAAGGTAGTGGGTCGAACCACAGTCGGGGCAGGTGAACGAAGCCATGTTTTCCACAACACCGAGGATTGGTACGTTGACCTTATCGAACATCAGCACCGCCTTGCCTACATCGGCATACGAGAGCGCGTGCGGCGTGGTGACAATGACCGCTCCGTCTATGGGCGTGGCCTGTGTCAGGGTAAGCTGGATGTCACCGGTTCCCGGAGGAAGGTCCATCAGCAGGTAGTCAAGTTCGTCCCAGTCCACCTCGTGCAGAAACTGATTGACGTAGCGCGTAACCATCGGGCCGCGCATGATGGCGGGGGAATCGCCGAGCCAGAATCCAAACGACATCAGCTTGAGCCCATCGACCTCTATCGGGACCACCATCTCGCGCTCGTTGGCCTGCAGCGTTACCTCAGCTGTCTCAAACAGCGATGGAACCGAAGGGCCAAACAGATCGGTGTCCAGCAGCCCTACGCGGTAACCGCGCTGTGACAGCTCACGAGCAAGTGCAGCGGTAACGGTAGACTTGCCTACACCCCCCTTACCCGAGGCTACCGCAATAATGAACTTGACCTTTTCCAGGCCGCTCTGTTTCTCGCGCAATTCCCGTTTACGCAGGAACCCACTGACGGTGACAACCTGATTCTGGACGCCCGGCAGCGCCGCGATAGCGGCGCTCGCTTCCCGCTGAATGCGCTCGCTATCGGCAACCAACAGAGAGGTGAGTTCGATCCCCACCGAAACGTTGCCGTCTTCAATATGTATATCGCGGACCAGCCCCAGACTGCTGATATCGTGGCCGCTTTCGCCGTCTTTGACGGCGCGCAGTGCTTCAAGTACCGCTTTTCGGTCTACTGACATGCCGATTGTGCTCCTCTATGCCGCTGAGTATAGCAAAACCGCGGCGGATTTTTAAGCGAAATTACTCGCTTTGGGCCCAAAAGCGGGATAGAATTGTACCGTTAGCGCTAGTCAGCGCTTCACGGAGGGAGGGCACGATGAGAAATGGCAAGTGGATGATCTTCCTGGTTGTGTTGGGGGTGTTGCTGCTGGGTTCGGTCTCACAATTGGCGGCAGACTTCAAGGTTGATATCGGTGTCAACATCCCGTATTACGTGGGGGTAACGACTGACGACGGCGATGCAGGAGACGCGCTCGACTGGGTCTTCCTGGTACCCGACGTCAAGTTCAACTGGCTTCACAACCTCGGCCCGGTACGGCTGGGAGGCGGATTGCGGCTGTGGACGTTCATCATCCAGAGCATGGCATATCCTATTCTGACCGCGGAGGTTGATGTTGGGCCGGTCACGTTCAACGCCAACGCCGGTGGAGGCCTGTTCCTCTTTTTTGGTCTCTATAACAGTATCGACACCGCAGGCGTGTTTGTACCCGAGCTTTCAGCGGCCTATCGCTTCACGGACTCGTTCAGTGTCGGTACCGGCGGGCTGTTTGTCTTTGCCCCCGAGGTTCAGGATCTGAGTTCGTTTGCTTACGTCGGTACCGTATTTGCACGGTTTACGATTCGCCCGGATTGAGTCGCACCCGGGCGTACGGTCTACGATCCGTTACCCAGGCCCAGCAACCGGGTCCACTGTTCGGCGTCGAAGCCGAAGTGAAGCGTACCGTTGACTTCGATTGCCGGGTAGACGGGGCGGGCGCCGAGGGCCTGTTCCAGGCGTTGCTTGATGGCGTGGCGGGTATCGGGAAGCTGCCAGTCAACGGTTATGTAGCGATAAGCCACATCGTGCGCGTCAAGGAACGCCTTGGCCTCCCTGCACGGATCACAGCGCTGCAGTCCGAATACGGTTACGTTGTTGCTGTTGTTTGATCCGTTGACGTCGGTGTAGCGCAGGCTCTCCTGTGACTCGGGCTGTTGCGGCATGTTGCTTTCCTCTCGTTTACAACTCGTGCTTCCAGATTCCCGATTTATCGGGGATGTTGGTAAGCGGTATTTTGAAGCGTACCGGGTTGGTGAGAATCCAGTGGAACTTGCCGGCCTCCGCCCACGGGCTGTCGCTGTTGTTGACAATATCGCTGAGTTCCACACTGCCGACAATGGCGCCGGCGTAGAAAAAGGGGCTCTCATCTCCGCTGCGATAGTGGTGATATACATCCGACAGCAGGGCGTATTCGTTCAAGGCCGATAGCGGCTGCTTCTCTTCGTTCTGCAGCATTACGGTTACGCCGTTCTCCACAAAGCCGATGAACGAGCTCTCCTGTTCGATTTGCTGGATCTGAGCCATCACCGCGTCAAACTCGTGCATCACCGGCATTGGAAAGCGCGAGAAATCGGGCATGCCGCGGAAGCTGAGTCTGCCGGCGGAGTGAATATAGAGAGTTCCGCGAAAATCAGTACGCCAGGTGCGGTTCTCCACGTCTTTGATGCCGTAGCAGACCAGGTACGAAACCGGATTGGGAACCGACAGACAGTTGACCAGCATGCAAACCTCCGCG
>SKLB01000368.1 GCA_007123465.1 Spirochaetales bacterium | reverse complement strand
TTCTGAAAAGAAGCGGCGATATCATCGGGCGTTGCGGCGCAAGCGGGATTGCGGAACTGTTCGAGCTGGTTCACCACCGCGGTCTTCAGCCCTGAGTAAGAGACGTCATAGCGGTGTTCACCCTTATGCAGCGACGGTTCGGGAAAGCGGTAGGCGCGGTCATCACCTTTGGCTGCCATGCGGTCAATGACCACTCCGCCGGGGTAGCCCCATTCGAAGAACTTGGCTACTTTGTCAAAGGCTTCGCCGCAGGCATCGTCTATGGTTGTTCCCAGAATCTGCATCTCGAAGCAGGAGTCCATGCGGCAGATGATTGTGTGACCGCCGGAGAGCAGCAATCCGATAAAAGGGTACACCAGCTCGGTTTCCAGTTGCGCGGCGTAGAGGTGCGCCAGGATGTGGTCCACGCCAATCAGCGGCCGCTGCAGCGCGAACGCCAGCGCCTTGGCAAAACTGACTCCCACTACCAGCGAACCACTCAACCCGGGCCGATTGGTGACCGCAACGGCGTCGATGTTGTGCCGCTGCAGATTGGCCTGTTTCAGGGTTTCTCGATAGACCGGAAGAATCCATTCGGTGTGCTTGCGCGACGCAATCTCGGGAACAACGCCGCTGTAGGGCTGGTGAAACTCCACCTGGCTGGCGATCCGCTGTGCCAGGATGCTTCTGCCGTCGGCAACCACGGCAACCGAACACTCGTCGCAGGAGCTCTCAATTCCCAGAACGTTCATAGACCACCAAATCTGCCATCAGATCGCTGAGGTAACCAAACGTGAAGCCGCTCGCCAGGATAGCCGGGTACATCTCCATCAGGACCTCTGCCAGCTCGGGCACCATAACGTGTCCGATCATCACCGCATAGCCGCGTTGGTTGGCCAACTGCACTCCGTCGAGCAAGGCCGCGCGGATGTAGTCGTGAGTCCGTTGGTTGTCCAGAAACACGTGTCGTTCCACAAACGGTATTCCCGCGCTCTCGGCCGCCGCACGCGCCACCGTTTGTGCCGTTGTGCGACTGTCCAGAAACCAGCCGCCGTTCTGCCGCAGCACCGAGGCTACCACGTCCATGACGCGCCTGTCTGCGGTTGCACGCGACCCCATGTGATTGTTGACACCAACCGCTGTGGGAACCGACTCGAAAGCCGCCACAACTCGCTCTCGAATAGCGCTGTCATCAAGGTCGACGGTGATTGCCCCGGGACCCGGGTCGGCCCCGTTGCTCGCCTCCATCGGCAGGTGCAGCATGACGTCCTTACCTGCAGCCCGCGAGCGCTCGGCCGCTTCGGCTGAACGGCGAAGATGCGGCAGGACAGAAATCGTGATCGGTTCGGGAAACGCCAGAAACGGTTCGAGCTCGCGCAGGCTGTACCCGGCGTCATCTATCACTACGTAGAGCGTAGCCGCGGCCGCTGCTTGAGGCAGCGCCAACGGTAATGGTTGCACCTCCGGAGCCGGAGACAGCGGCGCTGAAGGCGCGGGGCGCGGAGCCGCCTGTGGCGCTGACTCCCACGGTTCACGCGGTGACCGCGGCTCGGTGACCACTGCGCCGGGCTCCGCAGTGGGCGCAGGCTGCCGGCCGGCCGACGGCCGACGGCCGGCGTGCTCGGTCTCACCGCGCGGCAGTGTAATTATGATCGCAAACAGCATGGTAGCGATAGCTGCCAACAGCAGCACCGCGCGCCGCGCCGGGCTGCTCCTGCCTGCCTTTAAACGGGTCTGCGGCGCGCGCGTAGTCCGGGGTGAACTTCTATCCGTAGACATACTCCCGCAATTCACCGGCGTGTTCTTTGAGCTTCTTCAACGCACGAATTTCGATCTGACGCACGGTTTCCGGCGAGATTCCCATCTCGTCGCTGATCCGTTTGAGGGTGTACTTCTGACCGCCGAAGAAGGAAAAGCGATACAGCAGGATCTGACGCTCTTTGTCCTTGAGACGCTCCAGGAAGGACAGAGTTTCCTCACGCAACGAGTTGCGCATCACTTCGGCGTCCGGAGCGTATGAATAGTCCTCGAACACATCGTGAAACGTTCCCGACTCTTCGTTCAGTTCGCTGTCCAGCGATATGACGGTACTGGATATGTTGAGTATCTGCACCACCTCATCAACCGGGAACCCCAGTTCGCCGGCTACCTCTTCTACCGTCGGCGGCCGCATCAGGCTCTGGCTCAGACTGGTGTAGCTCTTCTGAATCTTGCGCAGCGCGTCTTCCTTGCGATGCGGCAACCGTATCTGTCGGCGCTTGTTGCTCAGCGCGCGCGTGATCGATTGTTTGATCCACCACGAGGCGTAGGTACTGAAACGCACCTGTTTGCGATGATCGTATTTGCTGGCCGCCTTGAGCAGCCCGAGATTGCCTTCCTGTACCAGGTCCAGAAACGCGACATCGTTGGTCATATACGCTTTGGCGATCTTCACCACCAGCCTCAGATTGGCTTCCACCAGCTGCTGCCGTGCGCTCATGTCGCCCTGCTGGACTCGCTTGGAAAGTGCTATTTCTTCGTCAAAACTCAACAGCGGAGTCTTCTTTATCTGATCGAAGTAAGCTTTCAGTGAGTCGTCCTGATACGCTGCTTTGTTGCGGGTTGTTTTCATCGCTCGCTCCTGGCTATGTTACTGCAATACTCATGCCAAGCAAGCTTCTTACGAAGGGTTCCTGTATCTGTTTAGCAGGGATACAGTTACGAAAAGGTTGAGTTCATAGCGGTACGTTTCATTTCCAGACGTGCACTTTCTCATACATCACTATACCACAAATAAACACAAACTACTTCAGCTGATCATAGATCAGGTTGGCAATACCGAGATCACCGGTCTTGGCCATGACCTTGGAGTATTCATCGTAGAGCATGTCTTCAAAGATGTCCTGCGACATGCCGCCGTGCAACATGTCGCTGCCGCTATCGAGCGTCTCGCGCATGGAACTCAACATCTGCTTGATGAACAGCGCCTCAAACTCCTGCGCCACCGCCCGCAGTGCTTCGTCACTGTCAGCCGAGCGCGAGCGCGCCGCGGCGTCGCTCCCGGCAACCGTATCGGCCTGGAATCGCTGCACGCTATTCATCAATACGTCAACCATGGTTCACCTCCCGGTCCCGTTCGATCAACGCTTCAGACCGTTGGCAATGCCGAGCATTGAATCCGAGGTCTGGATCGCACGCGAGTTCAGCTCGTAGGCGCGCTGCGCTACGATCATGTTGACCAGCTCGCCTACTACGTCAACGTTGGACTGCTCGAGAAACTTGCCCAGGGTGCGGCCCATACCGTCAAACCCCGGTCTGCCACCGATAGCGTCCCCGGAAGCCGCCGATTCACGGAACAGATTCTCGCCGATCGCCTGTAGACCCGCCGGGTTCACAAAGCGATAGATCTCGAGCTGCCCGACGTCAATCGGATCATCCTGATCGGGAATGCGTACCGAGACGCGCCCATCCTGCGAGATGGTCACCGACTCGCGGATGAAATCTTCGGGCAGAATCACCTCGGGAAACAACCGATAGCCCTGCGCGGTGACAAACTGACCGTTGGAGTCAATCTTGAACGAACCGTCGCGGGTATAGCCGAAGCGGCCGTCGTAGGTCAAGACTCTGAAGAAGCCCTCGCCCTCGATGGCGATATCACCGACGTTGCCGGTCTCGCGCAGCGAGCCCTGGGTGAACATCTTCTGCGTTGCTGCCACGCGCACGCCGTGACCGACCTGCTCGCCAACCGGAACCAGTGTCTCCTCGGTTGCCGGCGTTCCGGCCATACGCACCGTCTGATAGAGCAGATCCTCGAAGTCAGCCCGGTTCTTTTTGAAGCCGGTGGTGTTGACGTTGGAAAGATTGTTGGAGATGGTATCGATGTTGAACTGCTGGCCGGTCATCCCCGACGCGGCTGTCCATAATGAACGCATCATGTGCTGGTTACTCCTCTGTCATCCAGGCAG
>SKLB01000028.1 GCA_007123465.1 Spirochaetales bacterium | reverse complement strand
CTGCAGCGGCGGCTCAAGATCGGCTACAACCGCGCCGCGCGGCTGGTAGAGGAGATGGAGCGCATCGGGATTGTCGGGCCGCAGAACGGCAGTAAGCCGCGCGATATCATCGGCGCACCGCACTGATCAGCTTTCGATGCTGAGGCGGATCTGGTTGCGGGCCAGGGCGTCGGCCAGCGAGGCGAAATCGGCGCTCTCGGCTTCAAACTCGAACCAGCGCGTACCGATATCGTCGAGGAAGTGCGCGTCGGAATCGCAGATGCGCGTGTAGCCATAGGTATCCAGTGGACAGGGTGAGCGTGTGACCTCGACCGCCGCGTAGGGGGCCTGCGGCAGAAACCCGAGCTGGGAGCCCATGCTGTTAACCGCCCGATCGATATGCGCCGGAACAAACAGCCCCCCGTGCGAGGTCACCAGCTCGCGTAACTGATCAACGCTGAGATCCAGCGCGCCCACCAGGTGCTTTGCAACGGTGCCGAGGATGTTCTCGTCAACGTCAACATAGACCTGGTCTCCAAGCTTCTCGGGTATATTGGGCACATCGGCCAGCACCCGATAGAGCACTTCTCCGGCCGCAATTGCCTGCTGCAGCTCGCCAAACAGACACAGCAGATGGACCTCCTCGCGGCTGGTGGCTTCCAGGCCAAACAGCGCCGTTAGCTCGTAGCGCCGACACGCCTCGGCAAACGCCGGGCAGTTGAGCGCGCTGTTGTGATCGGTCAACGCTACCATATCGAGACCGCGCCGGCGCGCGGCGGCGGCAATCGCGGTTGGCGAACATTCGAGATCACCGCACGGGCTCAGGCACGAGTGCAGGTGCAGGTCTGCGCGGAACCACGGCATCGACGGCTCTACCCCTGTTCGAGCTGGGCGTAGACCTCGGCGCTGACGGTGAACTGATTCTTGTCTGTGACAAACAGTGCGATCTGCTCGTTGCGGGCCGCATCGACCATATCATCGGGGATTGGGCGCGAGTTGCAGATCACAATCGCCGCGATGCCGGCCATACTGGCCACAGCAACAGCGTTCTTGTGCGCCTGGATGGTGATAAGGACGCAGTCCTCCGCGGCGTTGGCCATAACGTCGCTTAACAGATCCGAGGTGTAGCCCCCGTTGAGATCGTGGTCCTGGTAATCGTCCTGAACAGTGGTGTACCCGAGCACCGACCCGAGTGCTGATAGTTTCATTGCTGCTCTCCTCTTACAAAATGGATGCGGGCAACCACGCGGGTGCCGCTGGGCGAGGATTCAATAGTGAACTCATCGGCAACGCGCTTGGTGTTGGTCAAGCCCATTCCGGCACCAAATCCCAACGATCTCACCCACTCGGTAGCGGTTGTGTAGCCTTCTTCTACCGCCTGGTCCACGTCTGCAATGCCGGGACCGCTGTCAACGGCCTGGATGGTTGCGATATCGTTCTCCAACGAGAAGTAGATCTTGCCTCCGTTGGAGTGGACCACCAGGTTCATCTCGAGTTCGTACGCTGCCACCGCTACACGTCGCACCAGCTTGGGTTCGGGGTTGTGCTGCTTGCAGAGCTTCTTGATCTCGAACGATGCCTTACCGGCATTCTCGAAGTCAAACCGCCGTACGGCGTACTCGCGCGAGTCGCTGCCCGGCGACGCGGCAGGCGCGTCCGGCTGCAGCTTGTCCTCGAGTTTCTCCATCTCCCGGTTGAACTCCAGCAGCAGCGTGACCAGGATGTCGCGGCTGGTAATGATTCCCACCAGCTGCTTGTCGCGGTTGAGGATCGGGAAGCGTCCGTAGCTGTACTTTTCAAAATATGAAATGCCGAATGAGAGCGGCATGTCTTCTTCCAGTACAATCAGATTTCGTGCCATGCGATCTTCAACCAAGTCTTCAATATGGTCTTCATCGAGTGCCTGCAGAATGTCATCGATACTGACCATGCCCAGCAGTCTGTTACCCTCGGCAACCGGTACGCCGGTGATGCCGTTCTGCTTCATGATAGCCTGCACGCGGCGTAGTGGTGTGCCGCGTACAACCGTAATCACCTCTTTGGTCATCACGTCACGGATGCGCAGCTTGTAGATCAGTTCCAGCACAAACGACGGAGAGTTCTCGGTGTTGATTGGAAGCGTGCTCATTTGGCTATTCCGGGACTGCGGTGGCTGCGCGTGTGCACAATATTTGCCGTCATTGTAGCCTATAACCGGCAATCAGGCAACAAAAAGTACAAGTATATCGATATCGGTTGCCCCATACAGGTGGGCCGGCGCGCCGACGGCGTGCCGGCCCAGGCGTCTTGACGGCCGTCCAATGAGTGCACTACTGTATTCTCCCGGAGAGTCACCCGCAGATGCAGAACAACGGCGAGGCGCCGCGTACAGACAGCGAATCCTCTTCCAGCAACCTTGCCGAGCGACTGCGGCGTGCCGAGCGGCAGCTGAAGCTTCTCGAGCAGGAGAATCACCAGCAGCGCGTGCGCATGAGCGAGCTCGAGGCACGCCGCGAGGAGCTGCTCAGCCTGTTGAACCAGGATCCGCATACCGCGCTTCCTATCCGCCGTATCTTTGACCGCGATTTCCGCCGCGTCAGCGAGGACCACTCGTCACGATCGGAGCCGCTGGCTATCGCGGTGGTGCGTCTGGATCGGGCTTACGACAGAATCAAGAACAGCCGCGATCGAGGGAAGGTATTTCTCTTCCGCTCGGCCGCGCGGATCCGCGCGGTGGTGGGAGACTGCGTCTATCAGTCCGATCGCGTCGACGAGTTTGTAGTGCTGCTGGGTGCGGTCAAGAACTCGCGCCGCGCACGTGCTACCGCCGAGGCGATAGCGCGTGAGATCTCGGCACCGCACGAGCCACCGGCGCAGGACGTTGCTTTCGGTTGCCATGTCGGCGTCTGCCTCTATAGCGACGGAGAGGATCAGCGAGAGGAGATTGTTGGCAACGCCTACATCGCACTCGAGGAGTGTGAGTTGAGCCGCAGGGCGGTGGTGGTCTACTCCGCCGAGCTGGGAAATCGCTATCGCGAGAAACAGACTATCGAGAAGGAGCTGCGGCGCGCAATCCAGGACGGGTTTTCGGAGTTCACAACCGTGTTCCAACCCTTCGTGGATCGTGACGGCAGAATCCTGGGTGCTGAAGCGCTGATCCGCTGGAACAACCGGCTGCTCGGCAGCATCCCGCCGGGGCGCTTTATCCCGATTGCCGAGGAAACCGGCGATATCGGGTTTATCGAGCAGTGGATGCTCTACCACTCGTGCCGCCGGTTGCGTAACTGGCGCGACCGCTTCGGGACCGATATCTATGTCTCGGTCAACATCTCGCCTTCGCAGTTCAAGCAGGCCGATCTGGTGCAACGCATTGTGGGCATTCTCAATGTGCTCAAACTGCCCGGCAGCAGTTTGAAGCTCGAGCTGACCGAGGGCGCGGTCATGGACAATCCCGAGCAAGCTATCGAGAAGATGAACGAGATCCGCAGTCACGGAATCCGCATTTCGATCGATGACTTCGGCATCGGGTACTCCTCTCTCAACTACCTGCGCCGGCTGCCGATCAATACGCTCAAGATCGACCGCTCGTTCATTGAAGACCTGCTGTTGAACAGCAATAATCAGGAGATCGTCAAAGCGATCATCTCGATGGCGCACAGCCTCAAGATCGAAGCACTGGCCGAAGGGGTGGAGACGCGCGAGCAGCTGAATTTTCTGCTCAACGAGCGCTGCAACAGCATCCAGGGGTTTCTCTTTTCGCGCCCGGTAGCTCCCGCCGAATTTGAGGAGTTTCTGACTGCAGGGGGGGTGATCCACTGCTGCGCCGACAGTCATCCCGCGGTAGCGGCGCAGAGCGATGCGCGGTGATCTGCCTCAGCCTGATAGCCGCTACGCTGTCTGAGAATCTCCGTTTGGTGGCGCGCTACGCTGCGGATGTCGACATGCTGGAGCTGCGCGCCGACTACCTGTTGCACGAGGAGCG
>SKLB01000083.1 GCA_007123465.1 Spirochaetales bacterium | reverse complement strand
TGTGGCCCGGAATCGCCTTGGGACGGATCTTTCCGTCGATCTTGACGTACTTGCCCTTCCTGGCTCCGAGCATGATGGCGCCGATCATTGCCGCCCACGCGCCTACCGAGTGAACAACGGTACTGCCGGCAAAGTCGTGAAAGCCCATCTCCGCCAGCCAGCCGTTGTCGGCCCAGATCCAGTGTCCGGATACAGGGTAGACCAGCGCGGTGATTACCACGCTGTAGAACAGGTAACCGCTGAACTTGGTGCGCTCGGCCATCGCTCCAGATACAATGGTGGCCGCGGTTGCAGCAAACACCACCTGGAACATCCAGTCGCGGTAGAGCACATAATCGGCACCGCCGAGAAAGAACTGGTCGGTTCCCAGAAATCCGCCGGCGCTGGAACCGTACATCAGGGCCCACCCGACTGCCCAGTACGCCAGCGCGCCAACCGAGAAGTCCATCAGGTTCTTCATGATGATGTTGCCGGCGTTCTTGGCTCTGGTGAGGCCGGTCTCCACCATGGCAAAGCCGGCCTGCATGAAAAACACCAGTGCCGCGGCGAGCACCAGCCATATCATATCAAACGAGTCCTGGAACAGTTCCAGAAGCTCCGCTGTAGCTGCATCCTGTGCGTATAGAGCCGAGCTTGCGAATAGCATCACCGCTGCAAAGCACAGGAGAAGGATCTTTTTGTTCATCGTAGAAGCCCTCCAGAAAAGCGTAGATTTTCTGGATTGGGAAGTGCAAAAATTATGCCAACATGATCGTAAGGAAAAAAACAATTATAAACGTATACGCGTTATAGCGTTAAAGCTTCTACGAAAAAGTTGTTGGCACTTATATATATTACCAATACGTATATAAGAAAACATAATGCTACATATAGGTATGAAAACAGCGCATTGCGCACCGAACCGTCATTTGCTGTTACGGAACGCCCTGGGCTCAATCGCGTGCTTATTGACTCGCAGGCCCATGATCCGCTCACTGACTTTCAACAGGCGCGCCGCCTTGGCCATGTTGCCCTTGGTGGACTTGAGCGCGTCCATCAGTAGCTCGCGTTCCAGGTTATCCAGTGACTCCTGCAGCGAGCCGGTGACCACCGTGTCGGTCGACTCGGCGCTCTGCAGGCTGGGCGGCAGGTGGTGACTGTGAATAACCTCGTCCACGCTCAACAGCACCGCGCGTTCGATACAGTTCTCCAGCTCGCGCACGTTGCCCGGCCAGTGGTAGTTCATCAACAGGTCGATTGCCGGTGTAGATATGCGGCGGATCGGGCTGTGATTCTGCTCGCTGTATTTCTCGACAAAGTGATCCGTCAGCAGCAGAATGTCGCTCTTGCGATCGCGCAGCGGTGGAATGTGAATCGGAAAGACATTGAGTCGATAGTAGAGGTCTTCGCGAAATTCGTTGCTCTCCAGCAGTTGCTCGAGATTGCGGTTGGTGGCGGTGATGATACGCACATTGGCGCGAATGGTCTCGTTGCCGCCGACGCGTTCAAACTCCTTCTCCTGCAGGACACGCAACATCTTGACCTGCAGAATTGGTGAAAGGTCACCGATTTCGTCGAGGAAGATGGTGCCGCCGTTGGCCAGCTCAAAGCGCCCCTTACGCATGCTGATGGCGCCGGTGAATGCGCCTTTTTCGTGACCGAAAAGTTCGCTCTCGATCACCGTCTCGGGCAGCGCAGCGCAGTTCACCTTAATAAACGGCCGCGATGCGCGCGGGCTGTTATAGTGAATGGCCTGTGCCACAAGTTCTTTGCCGGTTCCGCTTTCGCCGCGGATCAGCACGGTTGCTTCACTGCGCGACACCTGCGCAATCATGTCAAAGACCGCCTGCATGGACTTGGAGTTGCCGATGATGTTGGACGGCTTGTACCTGGCACGCAATTCCTGATGCAGGCGTGTGTTTTCCTCCTGAAGACGGCGCTTCTCTTCCATGATGTTCTGCCGCACCTTGACCGCCTGTGCGATCAGCGAGCTTACCACCGACAGAACGCGCGCATCCTCTTCCAGCTCCTGCTCAGCGCCGATTGGACGATCGACACTGAAGGCGCCGATGGTCTCGTTGCCGATCTTGATCGGAACACAGATGAACGAGATCTCCTTCTGCTTCTGGCCCTTGCGGGCACCGGTCTTGTTGAGAAAGTCCGGGTCGTCGGCGATGCGCGGGATGATCTTCAGCTGTCCGCCCTGTACAACCTTGCCGGTGATTCCTTCACCGAGCACGTAGCGGCCGCGCTCACGCTGGCTGTTAGAGAGGCCGTAGGCAGCTTCTATGAATATCTCCCCGGTCTGGCGATTTAACAGGGTTATCGCGCCGCGATACATGCCGAGATGATCGGTGACGGCCTTCAACACCGGATGGATCACCAGCTTGAGGTCCATGCTCTGATCGAGAATCTGGCTGATTTCAAACAGCAGCGAAAGCTCTTCGAACTTGCCTCGATAGCTGTTGAGTATTGGCTCCTGTGACACCGTCTCTGCCTCCTGCCTGCCCAGGATACTACATCAACGTATGTTTGTTCACAAGTCGCGGCAAATCTGTTATTATCCGGCGCGAATGACGGTGTTTCTGGACTTCGACGGCGTGATCTGTGATTCGGTACTCGAGGCCTACGTGTCGTCCTGGATTGCGTGGTATCGCGTGATTTGTGGAGAGGAGCCGGCGGCGGTACCACTGGTGGATCGGCGGCTGTTCTACAGGTACCGACCGTTCATCCGCAACGGCGAGGACTTTGTACTGCTGCAGCGTCTTATAGGGCAAGGGGTAAAGATCTCCAGCCAGCAGCAGTTTGATCGGATTCTCGACCAGGTCGGTGCGGAGGAAATGCAGCGCTACCGGCGGGCAATCTACGCGGTGCGCGAGGAGCTGCTGAACCACGACCGTGACGGCTGGCTGCGGCGCAACCGCATCTACCCGCACGTGCGCGCTGAGCTCGACTGGCTGGCGCAGCGCGATTGCTGCTACATTCTGTCAACCAAGAAGGCCGCCTACATATCCGAGATCCTGGCCGCAGACGCGGTCGTGTGGCCGCCGGAGCGTATCCTGAGCACCGAAGGTAAAGCCAAACTGAGCATAATCGGCGAACTGCTGGCCGCCGATGGTCAACAGAGCGCCGCGTTCGTGGAGGATCAGCCCGATCATTTCCCCTCGTCCAACCAGCGTCTTGATTTTGACCTGGAATGCTATCTTGCGCGCTGGGGCTACGTACAGCGGCAATGGCTTGATAGCTCGCGCTACAGCACTATAGCAGAGAACGAATTCGGGCCGTTGATGCGGCGGCTGGCGGGTTAGTCCTGCTCGGACTCTTCTTCGTCCTGTTGCAACAGCGACAGGAATTCTTCCTGCGAGACCACGTCCTGGTCATCGGGCTCGTCCTGGTCGGTGCGCTGGAGCATGTTGCGAATGTCGTCCACGTCCTCGCGATGCTCGTTGCGATACGCGCGCAGCTTGGCAGCGTAGGCCGCCAGATAGACATACAGCGCGGTATTGCTGTCAAGACAGATCTCGAGCACTTCGATCAGTGCGCTCTTGGCGCGCATGATCGAGCGCAGATATTCGGCACGCCGCAACAGCTTACGGTTTTCGCATAGCCGGTGAAACAGTTTCTGAACGGTGGTATGAATGAACAGCAGGTCTTCAATGAGCTTGTCGCGAAACAGCTCAGCGTCAACTTCGAGCTGGACCGCCGCCTTTACGGTCTTGATCATTGTCTGCAGCAGGAAGATGTCGTCTTCGTAGTTTGTTCGAATCGCCATGGTGTCTCTGTGTTATATTCTCGGAGTGCGGCGCGCCTTACTTGACACGCATCAGCCGAAGTGGTAGCTTGTGCAGACCTCTTTACCATCGGTCCCAAAACAACATATCACGCCGATGGTCATTAGTCCGCAAGGAGGAGCAATGACAAGAAGGTACGAGGCGGTGTGCGTCTTTCGTCCGGAGGACGAACCGTTCA
>SKLB01000329.1 GCA_007123465.1 Spirochaetales bacterium | reverse complement strand
CCGAGATTCAGCGCAATCTGGCGTCCATGCGCGACGCCGGATACCGCTTCGCGGTTATCGAGGCCACCTCGCACGGACTCTCGCGGCGCACCGCACGGCTGTTGGGCCTGCGCTTTGATGTGGCGCTGTTCACCAATATCTCGCACGAACACCTGGAATTCCACGGCAGTTTCGAGCGCTACCGCGATGACAAGACCAACCTCTTTGGTGCACTGAGAGACAGCCGGGACAGTTTCGGCGTGGTCAATGCCGATGATGCCAACCACAACTGGTTTGAGCGCGCCACCGCGCGGCCGGTCTATCGCTACGCTATCGACCGATCTGATGTAGACCTGCAGGCAATCGCCTGCCGCTACAGCAGCGAGCACAGCGACTGCGAGTTTGCCGATCATGTTGCAGGCACAGCGACGGCGGTCAGGATTGCCGCCCCGGCGCGCTTCAACATTGAGAACGCCCTGGCGGCTGTTCTCTGCGTTTCACGGCTGCTGCAGCTACCGGTAGCCGAGCTGGCGAGCGCTATCGGGTCTTTGCAGCCGGTGCCAGGTCGCATGGCTCCGGTTGCCGGGACGCAGCCGTTCAGCGTTATCGTCGACTACGCACACAGCCCGGGTTCCTTCGAAAAGGTGTTTCCGATCTTTCGCTCGCACACAAAGGGCAAGCTGATCGCCGTCTTCGGTTCGGCCGGTGAACGCGATGTCCAGAAGCGCCCGCTGCAGGGCGCCATAGCGGCGCGTTACTGCGACACGCTGGTACTCGCTGATGAAGATCCGCGCGGAGAAGATCCGCTTACGATCCTGCGCCAGATTGCCGACGGGGCCCTGAAGCAGAACCCAGCCCTGCGCGAGGGCCAATCGCTGCTCCTGATCCCCGACCGCCGCGAGGCGATTCACAGCGCACTGGAGCTGGCCGGCCCCGAAGACACCGTGGTCATGCTGGGCAAGGGCCACGAAGGCAACATCATCTATCACGACGGTGCCATCGATTGGGATGAACGCCGCGTGGCCGAAGAAGCGCTCAGGTCACTCGGTTACACCGTGGGCGCCAAGGAAACCTCACCATGCTGACAATTGCGCTGCTCTACGGCGGCCGCTCGGGTGAACACGAAGTCTCACTGCAGTCGGTACGCTCGGTCATTCGTTACCTCGATCTCACGCGCCTGCGGCCGCTCCTGATTGGTATCGACAAGCGCGGTCGCTGGTATCTGCAGCCCGATGATCTTTTCCAGAAGGTACGGCAGTCGGACGCCTCGCTATCGGTAGTCAGCGACCAGTCCAGACTGATCGCCGTGCATCCGGCAGCCGGATTATCGGTCAACGGAGCATTCCTGCCGGTGGATCTGGTCTTCCCGGTGCTTCACGGCACGTTTGGCGAAGACGGCACCGTCCAGGGACTGCTCGAGATCGCCAACCTGCCGTACGTTGGGGCCGGGGTGCTCGGCAGCGCGGTGGGCATGGATAAGGAGATCAGCAAGCGTGTCTGGCAGGCAGCGGGGCTCCCGGTAACGCCCTACATCAGCGCGCATCGAGCAACCCTCGCAGACCTGTCGGACCCGACGCTTGCCGCGTTGAACCGGCAGGCCGTGGAACGTTTTGGCTATCCGCTGTTTGTAAAACCGGCGCGCGCAGGTTCTTCGGTGGGAGTATCGTGCGTAGAAGATCAGCAGCAGTTTGGCGACGCAATCAGGCTGGCGCTGAAGTTCGATAACAAGCTGCTGCTGGAACCAGCCATAACCGGACAGGAAATCGAATGCTCGGTTCTGGGTAACGCATCGCTGACCGCCTACGCCCCCGGTGAGATCATCCCTTCTCATCGCTTCTACGACTACGACGCAAAGTACCGCGACCCCGACGGCGCACTCCTCCAGATACCGGCACGGCTCAGCGACCACGAGTCGGCCGAGATCCGACGCATCGCCGCGGCTGCGCACCAGGCGATCGGCGTTGAAGGCATGTCACGGGTTGACTTTCTGGTCTCCGATCCCGGGCGGACGATCTACCTCAACGAGATCAACACGATACCCGGGTTCACGCAGATCAGCATGTTCCCGCGCATGTGCGAGGCCGCCGGGGTAGCGTACCCCGCTCTGCTGAACACACTGATCGAACTCGGTGAGCTGCGCTACCGCGAGGAACAGTCGCTTTCGTTTGATTACTCGGTGATGTAACAGGCACTCAGCGCCACTCACCAGTGGTCGTACGAAACCATGCGGCTGAGCGGAAACCGTCGTGCACGCTCGAGCTGTTCGTTGGGGTACCCGATGGTCAACAGCATCACCACGCGCATCGAATAGGGCACGCTCAGCAGCACCCGTACCTCGGCCTCGTCAAACGTGGTAACCGCGCAGCTTGCAAGGCCTTCGTGGGTAGCCTGCAGCATCATGAACGACGCCGCAATTCCCAGATCAACCGGATAGGATAACTGCCCGTTGGGCATCTTGTAGTCCACGTTGGTTGTGCACAGTGCAATGATAACCGGTGCCTGCCCGACGTATTCCTGATTGAAACAGGCGACCTGCAAGCGTGCCCGCAGATCAGGATTGCGTACCACGATAAAGCGCCACGCCTGCCGGTTCTTGGCAGACGGGGCCAGACGGGCGGCTTCGAGAATCCGGTCTATCTGCTGCTTCTCGAGAGGTTGGTCGGTGTACGCGCGTACGCTTACCCGTTTCTCAATTTCGGGAAGAATATCCACCGGAACCTCCTTCTGCGGTGTCATATTGACTAATACGAAGCCTTTTCCCTATCCTGAGCCACGCATGAAACTGCTGACCGCCGCAATCCTGATTATCATATCAAGTAACATAGTTTTCGCACAGTCCCTCGAACCGCGTCACTCTGATCAGCCGACCGATCTGGTCGAGACCTGGCACCAGATCCAGGCGCTCTACCCTCGTCATGAAGCAAGCGCGGGTGAAGCGGCAACGCGCGAGCTGATCATCGATCGGCTTCAACGGCTTGGCATCTCCTTCAACGAACGTACCTTCGCAAATCTCGACAACGCACACTCGTTTTCACGCATCATAGAGGCCACAATCACGGGCCAACGCCGCGATCATCTGATTATCGCGCTACCGCTGAACCACCGCTACGGCGCCGCCCGTGCAGCCGACGGCTCGATCGGCCTGGCGCTGGCGCTGGAACTGGCCGCACAACTGACGGATAGCCCTCCCCCGTTGACGGTGACGCTGCTGTTCCTGGGGGCCGAGCGCGAGCCGCTTCAGAACTATCCACTGGGAAGCCGTCACTTTCTAGCCGATTGGGTGGCCGACCGCCCGACAGCACTGGTCTATCTCGACCTGCAACAGCCCGGCGACAAGATCGTCCTGGACAGCGCTGCCGGCGCTGTGGTTGCCCCTTCCTGGTTGCTGCAGGGGATCAGTGCGGCGCTGGCGGAGTCCACGGTTGCCTTCGACGCGCAGCCTGTCGGCAGTCAGATTCAGCGTATCGGACTGTCGCGGCAACCAGCACAGATTGCGCCTTACCTGGAGGCCGGGGTGCCGGCGGTTGGCATCCGCAGCAGTGCCGCAGAGAACGGACGTCACGAGGCGGTCACACTGCAGCCGGCAGAATCCTTGCTCGACGGTCTGACCGGCTTCATAGACAGCTTCGCCGGCGGGTTGCCGCTGGGATGGGATCGCCACTACGTGTTTTTTCAGGCCGGAAGCTCGCTTTTGATTGCCGGTGAGCAGCACTACCTTCTGATCTTTCTGGCACTGATTGCCACGACTCTGTTCTACACGGTAGCGTTTCGCCGTCGTTTCGAGCGCTACGCACGAACCGTGCTGCGCAATCTGTGGAGCATTCCGGCGATCTTCGCGCTGCTTTTTGTACTCTTGCTGGCTGCTACCGCGGTAATCGAGAGCTTTCTTGACTTTCGCAGCTACCCCGCATTGTGGCACCATCGGCCGCTGCTCTTCTTTGTCCTCAAGATCTCAATCGCGTTTTTCCTCTTCACCCTGTTGATGCTGCCTCTGCGCCGCAGCCTGCTGGCATCAACAAGCAGTTTCTATTCTGCATCCGCAATTATGGTTCTGTTCATCGGCATAATTACCCTCGCGGTAGTTCACATTTCGCTGACCTACTATTTCCTGTGGGCATTCTTGTGGGCTTTTCTATTTGCGGTTCTGCCTACCCGGCCACTGAAGGGCATCTGCCTGATACTCGCGCCGCTGCCACTAGTCCACACTGCATACGTAGTCTATACCACCGGCGAGCTCAATGCCGCACGGGCGTTCCTGCTCTCGCCAATCAGCGGCAACCTGCTGCTGGCACTGATCTCACTGCCGTTCCTGCTGATGCTGCTGCGACTCGACTTTATGGTCCGACATCCGCGCGTCGGCCGACGCAGTTTTGTGCTCCAGCTGAGCGCATCATTGGCCGCCCTCACTGTTGCGCTCCTGGCGGTTGTACTGTACCACTACCAGCCCTACTCCGAAAGCTCGCCACAGCCGCTGACACTGCACGAGAGCATCGACCTGGTCAGCAACAGCCGTACGATCGATGTACGCAGCATCGGCCCTCCACTGGAGACGCTGGCGCTGACGGTTGGTAACGAGCAGTTCATCTGGAACGGTTCAGCTGTCCAGCTGCCCTTGCATCAGGAAGCGCCGCTGAACGTAACCCAGCAGCGCAGTTCATTCCTGGAGCGTTCCCGATTGCAATTTATCGTGTCCAGCCAGATTGATCTCTACACGATCAGAGCGCAGATTGTCTCAGACGGACCGATCCTGCTGTACGATGCCAATTTTCCGGTTTCGCTGGACGGCGGTCTCGAGCGCGCCACGCTCCTTGTGGGTGTGCTGCCGCCGGATCCCTTGACAATAGACATTACGCTGCCCGAGAACTCACGCGGAGAAATGCTGTTGCGCGCAACCAGCCGGCGCCTCAGCCAGCCGGTCACGGTTTCGCGCCCTGATGTACGCATCGAAGCAACCGAGCTGACCATACGGGTACAGGCCAATCTGCAGCAGGAGCAGCGATGAGCGACGCGGTTGACTCGGTGATCTTTCACGTTGATCTCGACGCGTTCTACGCTTCGGTTGAACAACTCGATAACCCCGGGTACCGCGGCAAACCGGTTATTGTCGGGGCGCATCCGGATCGACGTGGTGTTGTCTCGGCCTGCTCCTACGAGGCTCGGCGCTACGGAGTCCATTCTGCAATGCCTGCGGCGCACGCCTATCGCCGCTGCCCACACGCTATCTTTGTACCGGTGCGCATGGCGCGCTACCGTGAGTTGTCGCAGCAGGTGATGGCGGTTTTTGCCGACTTCACGCCCGACCTGCAACAGATCAGCGTAGACGAAGCGTTTCTGGATCTTAGCGGCACACGCAGGCTCTTTGGTTCGCCGCACCAGACGGCCGTGCGGCTCAAGCAGCAGGTGCGCATACAGACCGGATTGACAGTGACGGTGGGCGTAGCGGCCAGCCGCTATATTGCCAAGCTGGCGTCGGCCTGCAGTAAGCCGGACGGTCTCTACGTGGTCGAACCGGGCCAGGAAGACCAGTTTGTCCTCACAATCAAACTCAGCGATCTGTGGGGAATCGGGCACAAGACACTGGTGCGCCTCGAAGCGCTGGGCATCGATTCGGTTGCCGCTCTGCGCGACGCCGAGCTGCCGTTTCTGCGCGGTCACTTCGGCGAATCCACCGGTAACTACCTGCACCGGGTCAGCCGTGGCATCGATCCTGGAATCTACAGCTTTGAAGCGCGCTCGCACTCGGTCAGCAGCGAGACTACCTTTGAAATCGACGTCAGCGACCGCCGGCTGGTCGAACGCACGTTGCTGGAGCTGGCCGAGCACGTAATGTTTCGCCTGCACGAGACCGGCTGCAGCGCAGCAACGGTAACCATCAAGGTCCGCGAAAGCGATTTCCAGACTCACAGCGCCCAGCGCGGCCTCAAGCACAAACTGTCATCGGTCGACGAACTCTACGGCGTCGCGTGCGCACTGCTCAGTAAGCGCTGGGACGGTCACAAGCCGCTGCGGCTGATCGGATTGGGAGTCAGCGGTGTCGAACGCATCCGCAGCGGTGAGACGCAGGAGAAACTGTTCACCGATGAAACCGAGGACAAGCGGCGCAAAGTGGAGCAGGCGCTGCTGGAGCTGCGTCGTAAACGCCCCGGCTCGGTAGCGGTAACCAGGGCGCGGCTGCTGCCGGAGGCCGGTCAATCCAGACGGCAACGTCCCAAACATCGGCCGGAGGACTGAGACAAGCCTAAATGACCGGCGCGATCTCGCGCACCAGCTCGACACTCGCTGCTGCCAACCGCTGCAGAATTGGCCGGTCATGATCGCTGAAAGCCTCACGCTGGTGTGAATCAATATCGAGTTCGCCGATCACCAGACCCTGGTCAAAGACCGGTACCACGATCTCGGATTTGACGTGGACGCTGCACGACAGGTAGTTTGTCTCGGCGCTCACGTCCTGAACAACCACGGTACGCTCCTGCTCGGCGGCCTGTCCGCAAACGCCCTGCCCGAACGCGATCCGCAGATGCTCGGTCGGTTCGCCCGCAAACGGTCCCAGCACCAGCGTTCGTTCACCGGGGACAGCGACGTAGAACCCCACCCAGTCGTAGGAGGTTACGTGCTGCCGCAGATAATCGCACATGCGGTGCAGCCGGGCACCCGCCGAGCCGTTTTCGCGCAGAATCGCACACGCGTCTTGATAGAGCGTGTGCCGTTGCCCTTCGGTCATAGTTGCCAGCATAGCTCTTGATGTTCTCCTGCCTTGTCTCTAAGATGCCTCCACAAGGAAACACTCCTATGATACAGATAAATGAACACTACACCAAGCTGCAGTCTTCCTACCTGTTTGTGGAGATTGCGCAGAGAGTCCAGGCGTTTCAGCAGCAGAATCCCGGCCGCGAGGTTATCAAGCTCGGTATTGGCGATGTTACGCGCGCGTTGACGCCGTCGGTTGTTCAGGCATTTCACAGTGCAATCGACGAGATGGCCAGCGACCAGAGCTTCCGCGGCTACGGCCCCGAACAGGGATACGCTTTTCTGCGCGAGGCGATAGTTGCAAGCGATTACGCACCGCGCGGTGTTGCTATCGGCGCCGATGATATTTTTGTCTCCGACGGTGCCAAATGCGATACCGGCAACATCCAGGAACTCTTCGATAGCGCCATAACTGTTGCCGTACCCGACCCGGTCTACCCGGTCTACGTTGATACCAACGTCATGGCGGGGCGCAGCGGAGCGTGGGACCGGGGACGGTATCAGGGCCTCGTCTATCTCGAAGCAACGCCGCACAACGGCTTTGTACCCTCGCCTCCCGCCAGCCCGGTTGACCTGATCTATCTCTGTTTTCCCAATAACCCGACCGGCGTGGTTGCAACCACCGATCAGCTCGCGCGCTGGGTCGAATACGCGCGTAGCAACAAAGCCCTGATTCTGTTCGATGCGGCTTACGTAGAGTTCATCCGTAACCCGAATATCCCGCATTCCATCTACGAAATCCCGGGAGCCGACGAGGTGGCAATCGAGTTCCGCAGTTTTTCCAAGACCGCCGGATTCACCGGAACCCGCTGCGCCTATACCGTTGTGCCCGCGAAGTGCACCGCCTACTGCGCCGATGGCTCACCACACAGCGTGCGTGACCTCTGGAGCCGCCGCCAGAGTACCAAGTTCAACGGGGTATCCTACCCGGTACAGCGCGCGGCCGCCGCGGCGTGCAGCCGGCAGGGCAGACACGAAATCCGGCAGCTCTCGGACTACTACCTGGAGAACGCGCGCATTATTCTTGAGGCAATGCGGCTGATAGGCTACGCCTGCAGCGGCGGTCAGGACGCACCCTATATCTGGGTCGACGCCAAAGGCGCCGGTTCCTGGGATCTGTTCGAACTTCTGTTGCATAAAGCCGGTGTAGTAACTACGCCCGGCAGCGGGTTTGGCCGCTGCGGAGAAGGGTTTATCAGAATCAGCGCTTTCAATCACCGTGAGAAGGTAGAGAGCGCGGTGGAGAAGATCACCGCGGCGTTGCGCTGAAGCAGCAGCGCCGGATTCACAACAGATTCAGAACAGGTGCCCCATCTTGCTCTTCTTGGTCTGCATGTAGAATTCATTGTGCGGATTGGTGGTAGCCTTTAACGGTATTCGGCGCGTCACGATACATCCGGCGGCGGTCAGCTTTTCGATCTTGTCCGGATTGTTGGTAAGTAGTGCAACCGAATCTATCCCCAGCAGCTCCAGGATCTGTGCACCAACACCGTAATCGCGCGCTTCTGCGGGATAGCCGAGGAACTCGTTGGCCTCTACCGTATCGAGTCCGAGATCCTGAAGGTGGTAGGCCTTGATCTTGTTCAGCAATCCAATGCCGCGGCCCTCCTGACGCAGATATACAACCGCGCCACATTGCTGGTCGGCCACGTAGCGTACGGCAGCCTCGAGTTGGTCACGACAGTCACAGCGCAGTGATCCCCAGACGTCGCCGGTGTGACACTCCGAATGCAGCCGCACCGGACAATCGATTGCGCCGCGAACATCTCCGCGCACAATCGCGGTGTGTTCGGCTCCGCTGCCGGCTTCGTGGAAGCCGTACAGCGTAAAATGGCCGTAGCGTGTCGGAAAATCTACGCTGGCAACCAGCTGTACCGAGTGCCCGTCCTCGGGCAGCGTTCCATCTTCGGCAGCCTTGAAGTATGCCTCCTCGGGGACATACGATGGTAGAGCCGAAAGCTTCTTTTCCAGTCTCTGCCGTGCGATCAGCGAGTGACCGTTGAGCTTCCGGGGCTGTTTGTGCGGGGCGAGTCCGTTGACCTTGATCAGCGGTGTGGTGGTGGATAAACCAGCGTGACCGCCGCGGGAATCGCCGCGAGCCTTATTCATTGCGTCCTCCAGAGTAAACAACGTGCGCAAGGCGCATGCTTGCGAATTTAGTAAGGAATGACCGCGGTGTCAACGCATTCCGCCGGCTCGATTCGCGTTGTATCGTCGGTCGCATATGCGGTAGACTGCAGCACAGTTATGATTGGCCGTCCCACTGTGGTTGTGAGCTTTGCACAGAGTCTCGACGGGCGGATCGCCACCAGAAGCGGCGACTCGCGCTGGATTTCCGGCAGCGAGACGCTGACCCTGGCGCACGAGCTCCGGCGCGACAACGATGCTATACTGGTAGGTATCGGTACCGTCTTGCGCGACGATCCCGAACTGACGTGCCGCCTGGCACAAGAGCACACTTCACCGCTGCGAATAGTGCTCGATTCCCGGCTGCGGCTGCCCGAAGCATCGCGCATAGTACAGACTGCAACGCGTTTTCGCACGGTCGTGGCAACTCTGAGCGATAGCGCACCCGAGCAGCGCAACCGTCTCAGCAATCATAATATCACAGTGGTCGACGTTGCTGCAGACCAGAGCGGAAGCGGTGTAGACCTGCAGCAGCTGCTGCAGTGGCTCGCGCAGCAAGGCATCCGATCGCTGTTTGTCGAAGGGGGCAGCCGCGTGATTACCTCGTTTGTGAGACAGCGCCTGGTAGACAGACTGCTGCTGGTCATTGCGCCGATGCTTATCGGCGCCGGTACACCGGCTATCGGGGAGCTCGGAATCGAGGCTCTGGGGGACGCAATTCGGCTGGCGCCCGGCCAACCGCGGCAGCTCGGGCGGGATCTGGTATGGGAGTTGGAGTTCCCGCCAACGGCATGAGCGGGCTGGTCGGTCTGCTGCGGTCGTTGGTGGTGTACTACGCGATCCCGTGGCGTTGGGCGCGCATGCGGCGCTTCTACCGCCACTTTATCAACCGCGGCGACCTGAGCTTCGATATCGGCTCTCACGTAGGCAATCGCATCCACACCTGGCTCTCGCTGGGCGCGTGCGTTGTAGCGGTTGAGCCGCAACCGTCGTGCGCCGCGCTGCTGCGGGCTTTCTACGGACGCAATCCGCGCGTCACACTGGTGCAGGCTGCCGTTTCGGACTCCGGAGGGCAATGCGTACTGCACGTGTCGCGCCGCCACCCGACCCTGGCAACCGTCTCGGCGCGCTGGGTCCAACGAGCCGCCGATACAGCGGGGTTCAGCCACGTTGACTGGGATTCTACTGTTCAGGTTCCGTCGGTGACTCTCGATCAGCTGATCGAACGCCACGGACAACCGGCGTTTATCAAGGTTGACGTAGAAGGCCACGAGGACCGGGTAGTTGCGTCACTGTCCAAGCCGGTCCGTGCGCTGTCGTTCGAGTACCTGCCGGCCGATCTGACGGTTGCGCTGGCGTGCATCGATCATCTGGAATCGCTGGCCGAGTATCGCTACAATCTGTCGGCCGGTGAATCGATGCGGCTGCAGCTTGACAACTGGCTCAACGCGCAAACGCTTCGGCGTCACCTGAGCTCGCTTGCCCCCGGCACGCTATCGGGTGACGTCTACGCCCGAATTCACTCCAGCTCGGGATTGTCGGTGCAGAACGCCACAAACTTTTCAAAAGTGCGTCGCAGCTCGGGGTAGAGTTCCCGGGCGGCTCGAGGCTGCTGCTCTCGCGCCGCCTCTTCAACGGCTGACGCAGCATTGCCTAGCGCCATAACACTCAAATTCCACGCTCCGCCCTTGATTGCGTGAGCCTCAAAGCGCAGGGTCTCGTAGTCGGGCTGCTCGGCGGCCCGGTCCATGACCGGCAGGCGGTCCTCGACCTTGGCAATAAACGCTTTGACCACTCGCGCTACCACGTCTCGCTTACCCATGAATGAGTCAACAGCAGAGTCGATATCAAAGATCGGCGCAGCCGGCACTGACTCAGTGTCCGGCGGCTCATCCAGCGGCATCAGTTCAGCCGGCTCATCGTTGTCGGCGTTGCCGGTCTGTATCCATTTGTCGAGTACCGGAAAGACATCCCTGGCCTTGAACGGCTTGGGCAGAAAGTCGTTCATCCCGTTCGCCAGGCATTTCTCGGCCTCTCCTTTGAGTGCGCTGGCGGTTACCGCGATGATCGGTACGTTGATACCAAGCTCCCGGATTTGCTGCGTCGCTTCGTAGCCGTTCATTTCCGGCATCTGAACATCCATGAAGATCAGGTCAATCGGCTCTGTCCGGGCCTGGTCCACCGCTTCACGACCGTTGGCGGCCACTATGGTCTTGTAACCTCGTTTCTCCAGAATCGCCTTGAACAGCTGCTGATTGACGAAGTGATCCTCGGCCACCAGAATTGTAGTGGCCCCGGCGTGATGCCGGCTGCTCGGCGCCTGGACATCAGCCGCATGCGCCGCCCCCTCTTCTTCGGGAGAACCAAGGTCAATGTCGCTGGCCGTAACGCTCTGCAGCGCATCGAAGAGTTCCTGCCGGCGTATCGGCTTGGTCACATAGGCGTTGAACCACTTGAGCAGTTTCATTTTCGCTTCGCCGGCCATACGCCCGGCCGGACTGAGCAACACCAGTCTGGTCGAGTTTATGCTCTTGTCGGCGTTGATTTCGCTGGCGAGCTGCCAACCGTCCATCCCGTGCATCAGCAGATCGATCAGCGCAACATCAAACGGTGTTTCCTGAACGGCAGCGCGCTGCAGCATTTCCAGGCCCTGCTTGCCGTTGCGGGCCTCGTGCACCTCTGCACCCCACGACTCAAGATAGCTTCGCAACACCGTTCGTGACAGATCGTTGTCATCAACAATCAGAACGCTGATGGAAACCGACAGTTTCTGCGGATGCGCCCGGTCGACCGGCTGCTGCAACGGAAACGGAATAGTAAACCAGAAGGTTGAGCCCTTGTTCTGCTGGCTCTTTACACCGATCTTGCCGTCCATCAGTTGCACCAGGTTGCGCGATATCGAAAGGCCAAGCCCGGTCCCGCCGAAGCGACGCGTAGTCGATGAGTCCACCTGCGAAAACGCAGTGAAGAGAGCCGATAGTTTGGCCTCGGGTATTCCGATGCCGGAGTCTATCACTTCAAACATAATCGCCACGCTGTCGTTATCCTGGCGTAGCGGCGTAACCCGCAGATAAACGTGGCCCTTGGTGGTGAACTTGACGGCGTTGTTAAACAGATTGACGATGATCTGGCGCAGCCTGGCAGGATCCCCCTTGATGACTCGCGGCAGCCGCGGGTCGAGATAGAGCAGAGCTTCGAGTCCTTTCTTGTGAGCCTCGAGGCTCACGAGGTCCACCGCTTCTTCGGTCATCTCGGACAGCTCAAACTCAATCACTTCCAGCGACAGTTTTCCAGCTTCGATCTTGGAGAAGTCCAGTATATCGTTGATCAGATTGAGCAATACTTCCGCCGAGAAACGGATCTGCTGCGCATATTCGCGCTGCTCTTCATCAAGGCCGGTGTCCAGTATGAGCTCGGTCATACCGGTAATAGTGTGCAGCGGAGTTCTGATCTCGTGACTCATGTTGGCAAGGAAGGCTGACTTGGTTCTTGTGGCGCGTTCGGCCAGCTCCTTTTCTTGCTTGAGCCTGTCCTCACCGCTCTTCTGTTCGGTGATATCCTCGAGTACGGCGAATACAAATGGCGAGTGCTGCTGTGAAACTACGTAGGTCACGTCCATGCGGCACCACGCCTCGCCGCCGCCGGCACTATGGTAGCGCAGGTTGGCCCGAAAATGGTTGTCGCCATCGGTAGACAGACTGTCGAGCAGACGTTGAAAGCGGTCCGCATCCTCGGCAACCACAAACGACTGCAGCCGTTCGCCTTTGAGTTCGTTCTCGGAACGACCAAACATCGTTTCGACTAACCGGTTGGTGTGAATAATCCGCACGGTAGTATCGAGCACCAGCATGCCGACCGGTGAGTGATCGAAGATTACCTGAAACTGCCGGCCAAGCGGAGATAACGACACGGGCGCCGCCTGCATCAGAAGTTCATTTTGAGTATTTCGGTGGCCTTCTTACGGACCGCCTGCGGTTTCAACGGCTTGATCATGTAGCTCTTGACGCCCAGCTTGAGCGCGCGCACCACGGTCTCCTGCTGCGACAGCGCTGACAGTACGATCACCGGCAGGTCCTTGCGCCGCTTCTTCAAATCGCTGAGAACCTGGAAACCGTCCATCTCGGGCATCATCAGGTCCAGAAAGATGAGATCGGCGGTTTCCGCGACAGGATCGCTGACAAACTCGCGTCCGTTGCCAAACGGCCTGATCGAAAACTGCGTATCGGAAAAGGCAGTCTTGATCAGCTCCTGAATCACAAGGTCATCGTCAACCACGGCTATGGTGAGGTTTTCATCGAGTTCGTGCAGGTCAAACTGCTGTGCCTTCTCGGACTCGAACTTCATATCGATCGACTCGCCGCGGTCCTTCTTGGGAGCCTGTACCTGCAGAAATTCCTGTTGCGCGGTTTTCTGCGACGGATCGATGTAATTGCCGGTCTTTCTGCCGAGCAGTCCGCTCATCGCCTGCTCCAGGTTGTTGCTGACTCCGATTTCTGCCATCTCTTCACGCCCGGCGACGTACTGGGCAACAAACTCCGAATTGGTCAGAATCCTGACGTTGCGCGGTTTGGCGTACTGAAGGATCGTGTTGAGCAACACGCCCAGCTTGATGGAGTCTGCCGAGGTGATGTCGACGCTTGACATCATCACCAGCACTTTGACCAGCGACAGGTCGTAGAGATCCAGCAGCTCCTTGATCTTGTAGCGCAGCAGTTCGATCTTCTCTTTGTTCAGTCCCTGGGCCACTTCGACAAATACTATGTCATCGTTTACGTGCGCCTCTACAATACATGGGGTGTTGTCCATATCCACCTGGACCCCCAGGCTCTCGGAGACGGCCCTGAGCAGTGCATCCACGCGCACCGGCTTAGTGAAGAACTTCTTGACACCGAAGCGCGCCACCTGCAGCAGCTTCTCGCGGTCAACCTTGGCCGAAGCCATGATTACCGCTATGCCTGCGGTATTGGGGTCCTGGCGCAGCTTCTCGAGCACCTCGAGCGAGCTGCTTCTGGACAGGTAGTAGTCCATGATGACCAACTCGGGCATCAACTGGCGAATCTTGACCGACGCATCCAGCCCGTTGACCGCAACAGAGACCTCAAACCCGTACTCGATCAGCTTCTTGGAGAGAAAATCACGGAAGAGCGCGGACTCATCAACAACGAGAATCTTTTTCATTGGCCTGTTGCTCCTCCCTTTGACGTTATAAGGGTAATCGTTCGATTTTGCAAGCAAGCGCGCGTTGACACGTGCAAAGGGCGGCGGATAGTATTGCCGGCAATGGCAGCCATATACGAGCCGGTATCCGGACGCTCGCTGGGAGACCCCGATCAGCCGCAACCTCCCGCGGCAACCACCGCTAATCCAGATGCCCTCGAGCGCGTCCTGGATAGCTATATTCTGTCTGTTTCCGGCTGGCGCAGCGTGTTCGCTGACAATGAAGACGCCGACACGCGCCATATTGGTGATGCAGACGCCGTACTGATGGCGGTGGCCGGCCGCACTGTTGCAGAATTGCTGCGCGAGCGCTCGACGCGCTTTCCGCCGTGCATTGCCCTCGGGCTCGACAGCCGCCCGACCGGACCGGCAATCGGCGATATTCTGATGCGTTCACTCCTGGCGTACGACATAGTTGTACGCTATCTCTACGTGGCTGCGGCACCGGAGATCATGGCCTATACCAAGATGACCGCCGAGATTGAAGGGTTTGTCTACGTGACCGCGAGCCATAATCCGATCGGCCATAACGGTCTCAAGATCGGCCTGGGCAATGGAGCGGTACTCGAAGGCGACCGTGCTCTGGCGTTGATCGATCGCTTCAGGAGCAACGCTGCAGACGCCGCTTACGTCCGCGAGACCGTCGACGCCACGCGCGCGCTGGCTGCCGGGCGGATCCACCACAATCACCTGTCGTTCGCGCGCTGGAAACAACAGTCGCTGCAGACGTACGCCGCGTTTGTTCGCACCGTGGTCAGCGGCAGCAGCGAGCGCACATCGGAATTGCTGCGGCACCTCAGCGGCGCGGTACAGTCGGCCGGTGCCGGGGTGGTGGTCGACTTCAACGGAAGTGCGCGCAGTTGCTCGATCGACCGGCTGATGCTGCGCGAGCTGGGATTCAAATTCTTTTCTATCAACGACACCGCCGGAAGAATTGCTCACACGATCATTCCCGAGGGCGATGCGCTGCTGCCGTGCATAGAGCTGCTCGAAGACAGGCGCGCCCAGGATCCCGGCTACCAGGCCGGTTACGTGCCCGATAACGACGGTGACCGCGGCAGTCTGGTGGTATACTTTCCGCGACGCAAACGTGTGATTCCGTTGCCGGCCCAGCAGGGATTTGCGCTGGCGGTAGTTGCCGAACTGGCCTGGCGCCGACTGCTTCTTACCGACAGCGCCGCGACTGCCGAGCCGCTGGCCGTGGTGGCCAACGATGCAACCTCGCTGCGGCTGGAGGAAATCGCCGCGGCATTTGGCGCGCGTGTGTTCCGCGCCGAGGTCGGGGAGGCCAACGTTGTCAGCCTGGCACAGCTGGTACGAACCCAGGGGTACGTAGTCCCAATACTGGGTGAAGGTTCCAACGGCGGGACGATCATTCATCCGTCCACGGTACGTGACCCGCTGACCGCGCTGGGATCACTGGCCAAGCTGCTGTACGCACGCAACTTCGAATCCGCGGAGGACCTTTTTTCGTTCTGGTGCAGCGCTGCCGACTGCCGCAACGCCTATCGCCCCGATTACACAATCGAAGATGTAGTCGGCACCCTGCCGCCATACCAGACCACCGCAACTACCGACGTCCACGCCGTGATGAGAATCCACACTATCGATCACGCGCTGTTGAAGCGCAACTACGAGCAGGAGTTTCAGAAGCAGTGGCAGAAGGTGCGTAGTGAGCTGCAGGCGCGCTTCGGCATAGTTACCGCCGAGCAGATCAACTACGAAGGGATCGAGGCGCGTCACGGGTTCGGCCCCGATTTTCGAACCGGGACACAACGCGGCGGACTCAAGATGCTGTTCCGAGACCGTGATCAGCAGGCGGTGGGCTTTGTGTGGATGCGCGGCTCGGGCACCGAGCCGGTTTTTCGCGTACTGGCCGACATTCGCTCGACCGACCCCGCCGATCAGCTCTGGTTGCTGAACTGGCACCGCTCGATTATCGAGACTGCCGACCGCCGGCCGGGCTGAGACCGGCCGCGCGGCTATCTCAACGCAGGTAGTAGTGCGCCTGCTCGGCGGCCAGAAACCCCTCGTTTTCGAGATCAGAAAGCACCGACTCAAGACTGCCGGCGTGCTGCTCACCCACCGCAGCCGCGATATCGGCCAGCGCCAGGCGCTGGCCGCTGACCAGCAGGCGCAGGACAGCTCCGCGCAACTGGCGCCGCGAGCCTTCAAAACCCGGTTGGCGGCTGTAGTGCGCGCTGCGGCGATTGGGGTTGGACCCGTGGGCCTTCAGCGTCGCGCCGTAGTCCATCAGCGCAAAGTACCATTGACGCGGGTCACTGCGGTCGAGGGTCTGTTCAATCAGCGGCAGAAGCTGGGTATCGGACACTTTGTAGCGCCCGTCAAAGAAGAAATGGATGTACACACGGCGAATGTTTGTCTCGATGAAGACTACCGGCATGCCGAATGCAAAGGCGCAGATTGCACCGGCGGTGTTGTGGCCGATTCCCGGTAACGTTGCAAGCAGTTGCTGGTCAGCCGGCAGGCCGCAGGCAAACCGCGAGACTACCTCACCTGCGGCCTGATGCAGAAAGCGCGCGCGACGGTTGTAGCCGAGCCCCTGCCACTGCTGCACCACATCGGCTAAACGCGCCACAGCCAGCTCGTGCCACGACGGAAAGCGCTGCAGAAAGTCTGCGTACTTCTGGCGTACCCGCGCGACCTGTGTCTGCTGCAGCATTACCTCTGAGACAAAGATATGGTACGGATCAGCGGTCTCGCGCCACGGCATTGAACGGCGGTGGTGCTGATAGTAGTCCCAGATGCTGCTGCGGAACTCTTCCAGCTGCACAGCGGTTAGCCGGGGTGTCACTGGGCTACTGCTTTCTCCCGCTTCTTGCGCGCATCCTCGGCCTTGCGGCTGATTCGATTCCAGACGCCGGTCAGGCCCATCGCCTTGCGCGCTTCCAGCAAAGTCTGACGCGCCTGCTCGCGCATCTTGAGCGTTCCTTGGTAGATCACTTCGTCCACAAAGCCACGCTGCGCTTCAAAGCGGGAACGCTGTTCGCGGATCGGGTCGAGAAAGGCGTTGAGCGCTGCAGCAAGTTTCTGCTTGACCTCAACATCGCCCACCGTACCACGGCGGTAGCGTTCTTTCAGTTCGGCCACCTGCTCTCGATCGGGATTGAACACATCATGATAGACGAATACCGGATTGCCCTCCACAGTGCCCGGTATGTCGGCGCGGATGCGGTTGGGGTCGGTATACATGCTCATTACCTGTTTCTGCACGCTTGTCTGGTCATCCGAGAGCAGAATAGTATTGTTCAATGACTTGGACATCTTGGCGTTACCGTCGGTGCCAACCAGCGTCGGCACGTCACCCACCAGAACGTCGGGAATCGGGAACACCTCGCCGTAGAGGTTGTTGAAGCGCCGCGCGATCTCGCGGGTCAGTTCAACGTGGGCTTCGTTATCCTTGCCCACAGGTACTATGTGCGCCCGTGGCAGAAGAATATCGGCTGACTGCAGCACCGGATAGCCGAGCAACCCAAACGGCATCTCGGCAAGGTTGGCGCTGTCCTTCATATCTTTGAGACTCGGCAAGCGCTGCAACCGCGGAACCGTGACCAGCATCTCGAAGAACAGGTTGAGTTCGTAGGTTTCGTGCACCGCTGACTGCAGAAAGATCACAGAACGTTGCGGATCGATACCGCACGCCAGGTAGTCGAGCACCATTTGGCGCGCGTTTTCCGAAATCGCCTCTATGTCGGACTTGCCGGGCCTGGTAGTGAGCATGTGCAGGTCGGCTATCAGGAAGTAGCACTGGTACTTGTGCTGCAGTTTGAGCCGGTTGGCAATCGACCCTGCGTAGTGCCCGAGGTGAAGCCTTCCCGTCGGACGATCACCGGTCAGTAGACGTTGTTGATGCTGCATGCTGTGCGTGCGCTCCTGTAGCGGGGGTACTTCTGGACTGCTTCTTCCTGCGTTTACGATAGCTGCCGGTGCCCATCATGATACCGAAGGCCTCCATACCCGGAATGTTTTCAAACGCTATCTTGATTGCGACGGTCATCGGTACGGCCAGGAACATGCCCATGATGCCCCACAGCCAGCCCCAGACCAGCAGAGACAACAGTATTACCACCGGACTCAGATTGAGGCTGTCACCGAGCAGTTTGGGATCGATGATATTGCCGATGATGAGCTGCGTAATCGACATCGCTGCCACGGTGACAATTACGTTGTTCCATTCCGGTGCAAACTGAACCAGCGCGAATACCCCGCTGAGCAGCGTTATCAGAATCGAACCGATGCTGGGAATGAAGTTGAACAGGAACGTCAGAATCGCCCAGATAACCGGGAAATCAACACCGATGATGGAGAACGAAATAAAAATGATCGCCCCGGTTAAACTGCTTACCAGGAGCTTGACGCTCAGGTAGCGCCCGATCTGGGCATTGATGTGGGCGAAGATGATCACAATCTTGCGCGTGGTGTGACCCTGGAAAGCCTGCAGCATCTTGAAGTGCAGGTAGGGCTTCTCCATAAGCAGAAACAGCAGAAACACCAGCACCAGCAGCAGTCCACTGGCAAAGGCCATGAAGCTGCCGGATATCGAGACCACCAGGCTGCCAACGGTTCGGCCTATATTGAACTCGGTCAGCATGTAGTCCGGCAGGTTGAAGCGTTCAATCAGATCTTGAATCAGACCGGTCAGCCGACGCTGGTAGAGGGGAAACTCGCGCAGCAGCGACTGCGTACTGCTGTAGACAACAAAGCCAATCAGAAAGCCGAAGGTCAGGAAGATAGCCAATACCGAGAGAATCCCCAGCAGGCGTGGAACCTTGTGCCGGGTGAGAAACGTAACCACCGGAGAGAACACAAAAGAAAGCAGCAGCGCGAGCACCAGCGGCAGAAAGATGCTGCCGGTCAACCGCAGAACGCTTGCCACTGCCACCACTACTAATACAGCCAACAGTGCTGAGTTTACCCGCTGGTTATCCATCTGAAGTAGACTCTATCAGAATAGTACCGGGCTGGGGAACCCTGGCGAACAACGCCGGGGCTCAGGCATTATTTCCACGGCTCACTGGAGCGGCGTCGCAGTTCGATCTCGTCTACGAGTGCGTTACCGCGCGCCAGCGCCACAAATACAACCGCCTCGGCAACGTCTTCGGGTTGCATGAGTTCTGAAACATCGATATCCGGGCGCATCTCGCTGATCATCGGGGTCGCAACGCCGCCAGGAGAGACCAGGTGGACGCGCACGCCGAGCTGCTGCAGCTCTTTGGCCAGCACCCGGGTCAGGCCGAGCAGCGCGTGTTTTGAAGCGCTGTAGGCGCCCTGGCCTGCGTAGCCCTTGTGGGCCACAACCGAGCCGATATTGACGATGACAGCGTCATCAGAGTGTTGCAGCAGCTCGAGTGCCTGCGAGCTGAGCAGCATCGGCGCGCGGGCGTTGACCGCCATATGAAGATCCCACTGCTCGACGCTGGTCCGGCACAACGGCCCTGGCAACGCCACCCCGGCGTTGTTGACCAGAACGTCGAGCCGGTTGTACGCGGCACGCAGCGCATCGATGACCCGCGCCGGCGCAGCGGGGTCGGCAAGATCGGCACGCACGGTGTTGACCATCAAGGCAAAACGCTGGCGCAGGTCTTCTGCAACCTCGTCCAGGCGCTCCTGTGAGCGTCCGGTGAGCATCAGCGATGCGCCTCTGGCGGCAAACGCCGCAGCTATCGCAGCTCCGATTCCTCCGCTGGCGCCGCTGACCAATACCACTCGTCCCTGCATCGTACGCCGCATCATATCTGCTGTACTCCTGCGCTCTACTGTACCGATTCGGCGCCATTTTTCAAGCCGCCGGCAGTCAGGTTGCGCGGAGCGCCCGCGGGGCGCGCAAAGCTGACCTCTATTATAAGAATTAATCGCGGATACCGCTGTTTAGACTGTACTTTTGAACGCCAACTTAGTATAATGCCGCATAGGATAATAAAGTAACTATATATAGATAAAACTTAGTCGTCTTGAGGGAGGCGCCGTGTTAAAAGACGTGTTTATTAAACAGCCGATCATGCGCAGAGTGGTCTATTCGCTGATCCCGATTTATCTGTTCTCCCTCTATAGGTACGGATGGAGAGTGATTGCCCTGTCGGCGGTGGTTTTTACCCTGGGCATACTCACCGAGTATGTGATGGAAAAATCGCGCGGCAAGAAGGTCAGCGAAGCGGTGCTGGTTACCTGTATGCTCTTTGTTCTGATTGTCCCGCCGGCAATTCCGCTGTGGATAGCCGCAATCGGGATCGTCTTTGGTGTTTTCTTCGGCAAAGAGGTCTATGGCGGTTTTGGCCGCAACATCTTCAACCCCGCGATATCGGGCAGAATCTTTGTATGGATCAGCTTCCCGTCGCTTTTTGCCTACGGATTCATGGTTCCCGGAGCGTTTGGTACTGCCGGCGAGGCCGGCGTAGACGCGCTGTCGGCGGCAAGCCCGCTGGCGATGCTGGCCAACGGCAGCAGGCCGGAGTTGCTCGACATACTGCTGGGTTTCACCGGCGGCTCGATGGGTGAAACCTCGGCGGTGCTGATTATCCTGGCCGGAATATATCTGGTGGCTACCAAGACCGCGCAGTGGCGTCTGATTGTCTCTACCCTGCTGGGCGCCGGAGCTCTGATGATCGCGTTCTACTACAGCGGCTTGACGCCCAACTATCCGCCAGAATACGGCATGCTCTCGGGGAGCATTCTGTTTGTGGCAGTCTTCATGTCCACCGATCCGGTCAGCGCGCCCAACAACCCGCGCGCCCAGTGGGTCTACGGCCTGCTGATCGGCACAATCAGCATTACCATCCGCAACCTCGGCCAATTTCCCGAAGGCACCAGCTTCGGTATCCTGATGGGTAACGTCTTTGCCTCGCTGCTGGACGAGATAATCCCCAAGCCCACCAAGAAAAAGAGTGCCAACCCGAATGCACCGGCCGGGAAACAACCCGGCGCCAAGGGGGGAACGGCGTGAACAAACAGAGTCTGCCCTATACCGTTGTTTTTTCTTTCATCGTCTGTTTTGCGTTTGTCTTCCTGCTCTCGCTGACCCATCAGGCTACCCGCGAACAGGTACAGCTTAACCAGCAGTTGCGCCTGCAACGGTCGGTACTGAGTGCGCTGGCCATTGACTACCAGGACGACCAGGAAGTGCTGCAACTGTTCGATGACATCGAAACCGTTGAGCGCAACGGCATGACGCTCTACCGCATAGACCGAGACGACGAGGTGCTCTACGCCAGAATTTTTGCCGGCAGCGGTTTATGGGGCACCATCAACGGCGTGGTAGGCGTAAACGAGGACGTAAGCCGTACCGTCGCACTGGAAATCATCGATCACAACGAAACTCCGGGACTGGGAGGCCGCGTGGATGAGCCGGAGTTCAAGCGGCAGTTCCGTGACAAACCGCTTGACGACGGAAAGATCGATGTCATCCGTGAGGGAGACACCGAAGGGGTCGACGGCCGCATCAACGCAATTACCGGGGCAACCGGTACATCCAATGCCATAGAGACAATTCTGAACCGTGAGTTTGAACGTCTGCGAGACGCGCTGAGAGGTGAGGCATGAGCGATAGCGCAAAACAACCCGGACAGATTCTCAAGCAGAACATGTGGACCGCAAATCCGATCTTCATGCAGATTCTCGGTATCTGCTCGGCGCTTGCAGTCACCAATCTGCTCTCCAACACCATGATCATGACGCTCGGGGTTGTTTTTGTAACCGGGATGTCCAATCTCACCGTTGCCATAATCAAGAGCCTGATCCCGCGTAAGGTGCGCATGGTGGTGCAAACTCTGATCATCGCGTTCTACGTGATTATTGTTGACATCGTGTTGCGCGCCTATCTGCCCGAGATCAGCCGCAACCTCGGTCCCTACGTTGGACTGATCATCACCAACTGCATCATCATGGGCCGCGCCGAGGCGTTTGCCCAGAGTAATCCGCCGCTGCTGTCACTGTGGGACGGTATCACTTCGGGCATGGGATACATGGGAGTGCTGCTGTCAATCGCGCTCGTACGCGAACTGCTCGGCTTTGGCGCGCTGTTCGGCTTCCAGGTCCTGCCGGCAGGATTTGAGCCCTGGATCATCATGGTGATGCCCCCGAGCGCGTTCTTCCTGATCGGTGTCATCACCTGGGGCGGCAAGTACCTGATGCATCGTCAAGGCGAGCCCGTCCTGGAAGGAGAGTAAGATATGGCACCCGATATCCCGATGTTTTCGCTCTTTTTTGCGTCGATCTTCACCAGTAACATCCTGCTGGCTAACTTTCTGGGGATGTGTTCCTTTATTGCGATTTCCAAAGATATCAATTCTTCCAACGGACTCGGCATGGCAGTGGTGGTGGTACTCACCTTCACGGCGTCGATCAACTGGGTTGTACTGAACTACGTTCTGATTCCACTGGATCTGGTCTATCTGCGATTCATCATTTTTATCATCGTGATCGCCTCGGTGGTGCAGATGCTGGAGATGATCATCGACCGCGTTTCGCAGACCCTCTATCTGAACCTGGGAATCTTCCTGCCGTTGATCACCGTCAACTGCGCCATTCTCGGTGTTTCACTGTTCATGGAGATCCGGCAGTACAGCTTCCTGCAGTCTGCCGTCTTCGGCTTGGGTTCCGGGCTCGGGTGGTGGCTGGCGATCATGGCTCTGGCGGCTATCCGCAAGAAGACCGAGAAGTCCAAGGTGTCCGCCGGTCTGCAGGGCGCCGGGCTGACCTTTATCACCATCGGGTTTATGGCAATGGCGTTTATCGGCTTCACCGGCCTGCTTCAGGTCCAATAAGCAGACGTACAGGAAAGGAGTAATACATTGGACTTAGCGTTTCTGATCGCCCCAATGGCAATTGCAAGCCTCAGTGCAGCGTTCGCCGCGCTGGTCTCGGTCACCGACAAGATTGTCAACAACTACGGCGAAGCCGTGATCAACGTCAATGACGGCTCCAAGAAACTGGACGTTACCGGCGGCGCCAACATGCTGGTAACCCTGGCGGAGAACCAGATCTTCATTCCCTCGGCGTGCGGCGGCCGCGGCAGCTGCGGTGAATGCAAGGTCAAGGTAGAGTCCGACATTGGTCCGCATCTGCCGACCGAAATTCCCTACCTCACCAGAGAACAGATTGATGACAACGTACGCCTCTCGTGCCAGGTGAAGATCAAGGGCGACGTTGATATCCAGATCCCCGAATACCTGTTCAAGATCAAGCAGTACACCGGAACCGTCGAGAGAATCCGCGATGTCACCCATGATATCAAGGAAGTTTACTTCAAGCTCGATGAGGGACAGACGGTGGACTTCCGTGCCGGCCAGTACGGCCAGATTGAGACTCCGCCGTACGCCAAGGTCAAAGAACGCACGCAGCGCGCCTACTCCATGTCATCCAAACCCAGTGACAACAACCATGTTGAATTTCTGGTCCGTCTGGTACCCGGCGGCATCGTTACCACCTACGTCCACGAGCACCTCAAAGAGGGCGAGAAGATGAAGATCATCGCGCCGTTCGGCGAGTTCTACGTTCGCGACACCGATGCTACAATGATCTGTGTGGCCGGCGGATCGGGCATGGCGCCGTTCAAGTCGATCTTCTACGACTTTGTCGAGAAGGACAAGATGGAAGAGCGTGATATCTGGTATTTCTTTGGCGCGCGTACCAAGAAGGACCTGTTCTACCTGGAAGAAATGCAGAAATTTCAGGACGAACACGAACGCTTTCACTTTGTAGCAGCACTTTCCGAGCCCCAACCCGAGGACGATTGGCAAGGAGAAACTGGTCTGATCACCGATGTGCTGGACAAGTACCTCAAGAGCAAGATTTCCGCCGACGCACCAAAAGAGGGCTACCTGTGCGGCAGTCCGGGTATGTTGGATGCGTGTATGGATGTAATGCGCTCAAACGATATGAGTGACGATAAGATCTATTTCGACAAGTTTGCCTAAACGAGGTGCCGTTATGAAGATGTCCCCGGAATTCACCAAAGCGCAGGCCAATATGCAGCCCGGCGAGATCACCGCGGACGGGTTCCTCGGCGACGATACGCGCCCGATCGTTGACATCATTGCCGACGATGAAGCCGAAATGGAGGCCATTGGTGTTGGTTTTGAACAGGCGGCAGCGCGCATGCGGCACCTGATGGCCGAGGGCCGCAAGGGGTTGGAGGAACCTGTCACCGTGGACAACCAGTGGATTGTACGTGTCAGCGAGGCGCGCGGCTTTCTGCCGTCCCCGTTCGAAGACGGGATATTCCGCAAAGTCAACGCCGAGGTGCAGCTGACTTCCGGCGCAGAGCCCAGCGGCGAGAAGATTCTCTACTCCGAGCTCGGCCTGCACCTGTTCGAGAAGTACCACTTCATGCAGGGTAAGGGAGCACCGTTTCGCATCGAGCCGCTACAATTGAAGAGAGTTCTCAAACTGTAGCTTTACTTTCTCCTATTGAAACGTTAGTCTCTCGGTATCTTACATACGATCCAGTCTTTCGGTGGGAGAATGAGCGGCGAACGGATACTGATTGTCGAGGATGAGCGCATAATCGCCATCGACCTGCAGCGACGGCTCGAGAACTACGGCTATCGCGTGGCGGCTATTGCGTTGACCGCGGCTGAAGCCATCGAGCGCGCCGGTGAATTGCACCCCGACATCATCCTGATGGATATCATGCTGTCCGGAGACGGGGATGGCATAGACGCAGCCCAGACTATTCGCGACTCGTCGGGGATACCGGTGATTTTCCTGACCGCCTACGCCGATGAACGCACCCTCGAACGCGCCAAAGCCGCTGAGCCCTTCGGTTATTTGCTCAAGCCGTTTAAGGAGCGCGAGCTCTACACCACAATCGACATGGCGCTGCACAAGAGCCGTCTGCACATGGAAGTTCGGCGCCACGAGCGTTGGCTCTCCTCGATCCTGAATAGCGTTGCCGACGCCATCATCGCCAGCGACAGTGAAGATACCATCCAGTTCATGAATCCAGTTGCTGAAAGCCTCACCGGCTGGACCGAGAAGGACGCCAAGGGCCTGGCGCTGGCCGACATCTTTCAAATTTTTGACCTGCATTCGGGACTGCGGATTCAGCTGCCCTCTTCGACCGGCAGCCATGACAGCGACAACGCCGTCTTCCTTGATGATGCCTACCTGCACAACAAGCAGGGCGCGCGTATCCAGGTAGACGGCACTATCGCGTCAATCCGCGGCCCCGGAAATCACCCGCGGCATCACTTTGACGGCCGTACGATAGCTTTCCGTGATGTCACCGATCTGAAGAAGATGTCCGACATCATTGTCTATCAGGCGAGCCACGATATTCTGACCGGCCTTATCAATCGCGACGAGTTTTTTGCTCACCTGGAAGAGACAATCCGCACCAGCCGCGACGATGGTCGCCATCACGTGTTCATTTACGTTGACCTGGATCAGTTCAAGGTGGTCAACGACGTCTGTGGGCACCTGGCCGGGGACGAGCTTTTGCGCCAGATTGGGGGGGCTCTGCTGGAGAACGTGCACCGCGACCACTACATAGGGCGCCTCGGCGGTGATGAGTACGGAGTGGTGCTGGTTGACACCGACCTGCAACAGGCACAACAGATTGCCTACCAGCTGCGTGAGGTGCTCAACCGTAAGTTCATCTGGCAGCACAATACGTTCCAGATCACCGCCAGTATCGGTGTTGTGCCGGTTTCATCGCACAACAGTGATATCTATACCGTACTTGCTGCCGCTGACGACGCCTGCTACCTGGCCAAAGAAGAGGGCGGCAACGCAGTCAAGGTCTACGAAACCGCCGATTACACGTTTCTCAAGCGCCGCGGCGAAATGCAGTGGATCAGCCGTCTGACCCGCGCACTGGAAGAAGACCGCTTTGTGCTCTACGCCCAGCCGATCCATCCGCTGGCGAGCAACCTGGGACTGAAACAGGAGATCCTGATCCGCCTGATCGATGACGACGGCTCGATGGTGAGCCCGGGTGATTTCATACCGGCTGCCGAGCGCTACAACCTGATGCCGTCTGTTGACCGTTGGGTGATCAACTCCGTGCTGCGCCATCTGCGCTCCGCGGGTCCGCTGCCGCTGCAACACGACTCGGCACTGCTGGCCATCAACATATCGGGCGCGTCGGTCAAAGACGAAGCGTTTCTGGATTTTGTGACGCGAGCATTCCGCGACGCCGATGTCGATCCCGCTCTGTTCTGCTTTGAGGTTACCGAGACCACCGCCATCGAGAGTCTTTCGCGCGCGGTCGGCTTCATGAACCGTCTGCGCAAGATTGGTGTCTCGTTTGCCCTCGATGACTTTGGCAACGGGTTTACATCGTTTGCCTACCTGAAGAACCTGCCGGTAGACTATCTCAAGATCGATGGTTCCTTTGTACGCGACGTTGATACCGACCCCATAAGCCTCGCGATGGTGGAGGCAATCAACAACATCGGGCACGTCATGGGTATGAAGACAATTGCCGAATTTGTGACCTCTAATTCGGTCAGACAGCAGCTGGCCGAGATCGGCGTGGATTATGTTCAAGGCTACGAGATCGCCCGCCCGGCCCCGCTGGAACAGATCGCATTGTTTGCAGCGCAATAACCCGGATCGCAGTGACCCGAATCGGCTTTGGGCGGAGAATTCATCAGTGAAGCGCTTTCTGATTACCTCGGTACTGCTTACTTGTCTATTTGTTTCCGATCTGACCGCCGATGCGCTGTGGCAGGCTGCGGTGGAACTCTATGCTCAGAACCGCAATGTCTACGCCACGCGGATCCAGACCAACAGCGCGGAGTACGACGCTCGCGGCAATCGCCGCTTCAGCAGGCAGACCGAAATACAGGTGACATCCGATGCTCGCGGAATAGCACAATCGCGTCTGGTCTGGCTACGCGAAGACGGCCGCGAGTTGCCGCCCAACGACGCGATCACCTCGGCCAGTGACGCGGCAACACCAGATTCCGCCGATCCCTCCAACGAGGGCCGTGCTGCGGCCATGGCCGTGCTGCAAAACAGCCCCTTTGATCCCGATCTGCAACCCGCGATCAGCGTTACCCGCGCGGGAACCGAACCGAAGTACCACTACACCCTTGAACTCGATCAGCGCAGCGTGACCGGAACCGCGTGGCTGGACCCCCAGGACGGCACCCCGCTGCGACTGACGGCAACCATCAGACCGCTGCCGCGTTTTGTGCATGAGCTACAGGTCGAACAGCACTTTGCGCACAACTCGATCGGCTGGCACACCAGTCGAGCATCGATTAACGCCGAGGGTGGATTTCTGTTCATCAAACGCCGGATTGAGATTACGTTGCTGTTCCTTGACCACACCAGTAGCGGCGATCAACCGACAGGAGAAATCAAGCGGTGAACATCGAGGCACCGAGGGTCTATATTATGGGTATCAAGCACAGCGGCAAGAGTACGCTCGGTGCAATGCTGGCGCGTCACGTGGGTGGCACGTTCATTGATCTCGATGACGTCATCCTGCAGCGCTTCTCACGCAGCCGGCGCGGGCTTCTTACCAGCGTACGCGAAGTCTACCGCACGCTGGGCCCGCAGGGCTTTGCACAGATCGAAGCCGAGGCCGCACGGGAAGTCAGCGCCAATGCGGTACCACACAAAGGCGTACAGATTGTAGCTCTCGGCGGCGGCACCATTGAAAACCAGCGCGCAATGAGCTGCTTGGACGCAAGCGGCGTTTTTCTGTATCTTGTGCAGCAGGAGCAGGTCCTCTATCGGCGCATTATCCAAGGCGGCGTACCGCCTTTTCTGGACTCCGCCGATCCGGAGGCGTCGTTCCATGAGCTTTTCCTGCGCCGCGACGCGCTCTATCGGCAGCGTGCCGATTGTGTTGTGGATATCACTAACAAGAATCTGGCCGAGAGCCTTACGGCCGTCATTCAGTCATTGGAGAGGTAGCACCATGCCAGGCAGCAGCTTTGGACACTCCTTCCGCATAACCACCTTCGGAGAGTCGCACGGAGGTGCCGTGGGGGTGGTAGTTGACGGTGTCACGCCCGGCCTTGAGATCTCGAGCGAAGAAATCCAGTTGCAGCTCGATCGCCGCAAACCGGGACAGTCTTTCATAACCACGCCGCGAAGCGAGCCCGACACGGTAAGCATTCTGTCGGGGATCTTTGAGGGTAAGGCAACCGGCACCCCGATGATGTTGATCCTGTACAATTCAGATGCCGAACCGTCGGCCTACAACGCCATAAAAGACCTCTTCCGCCCCGGTCACGCAGACTACACCTACCTGCGCAAGTACGGCATCCGCGACTGGCGCGGCAGCGGCCGCGCTTCGGGCCGCGAGACCTCCGGGCGTGTTGCCGCCGGCGCGGTGGCACGCAAGCTGCTGCAGCGCCGCGGTGTATCGGTACTGGCGTATACCGTCAAGGCAGGCGGTATTGAGTGTCGGCAATTTGATCCCAGTGTTATCGAGCACAACCCGTTGCGCGCCTGCGACCCGCTGGCGGCGCAGCAGATGCTTGAGTACATCACGCGTCTCAAGGAAGACAACGACAGCGTCGGCGGAGTTGTTGAATGCCGCATCAGCGGCCTCGAAGCCGGCCTGGGAGAGCCTGTCTTCGATAAGCTGGACGCCGAAATAGCCCACGCAATGCTTTCGGTCGGGTCGGTGAAAGGTATCGAATTCGGCGCCGGTTTCAAGGTCGCCGACATGACCGGCAGCCAGCACAATGACCAGATGGGAAGCGCGGGGTTCCTGACCAACAACGCCGGCGGTATTATCGGCGGCATCTCAACCGGTGAGGAGATTGTATTCCGTGTGGCGGTGAAACCTACCTCGTCGATCGCCAAGCCACAGCGCACGGTGAGCGTAAGCGGTGAAGAGACGGTGATCAGTACTGAAGGCCGTCACGACGCGTGCATATGCCCGCGGATCGTACCGGTTGTGGAAGCAATGGCCTGCCTCGTGCTCGAAGACCACTACAAGAGGCAGGCGGCATTACTGGCGTAGCAGCAGGCTCAGTCCTCGAGCGAGAAGTCTTCTTTCCCCGCACCGCACATCGGACATACCCAGTCCTCGGGAAGCGCTTCAAAGCTGGTACCGGCTTCGATACCGTTATCCGGATCACCCTCTTCGGGATCGTAGATGTAGCCGCACACGTCGCATACGTACTTCTGCATGTCTTGCTCCTTGTCACTGCGTAGGTTTAAGAGTGTCGGGTATTGATACCACACTATAGTCGATTGCTCAACCAATACTGACTGTTGCCAAAATTGTTTTTTTCCGGGGGCATTTTGAAGCAGCAGAACCGTCGCGGCCGCTTTGCGCTGGGTCAGAGCAGGTCATCCGGTCAGCAACTCGAAAAGCTCTGCCGAATCCCTGGCTGCTAAGACCTTCTCACGCGCTTTCTTGTCCTTGAGCAGACGACTGACCTCGGCCAGAAACTTCATATGCGGTCCGGTCTGACCTTTGGGCGATAACGTCATGATAAAAATGTGCGCCGGCTTATGATCGATGCTCTCAAAATCGATCTTGTGGTCGCTGACCGCCACACACGCAATCATCTCATCAACGGCATCGGTCTTGGCGTGCGGAATCGCGATACCCTGTTCAAGTCCGGTTGACATGCGTTCCTCGTTGGCCAGGATGTCTTGCAACGCCTGCTGGCGATCCTTGACCTTACCCGTACTGCACAGCATATCAAGCAGCGCATTAATGACTTCCTGCTTGTTGCGCACGCTGAGTCCGACCGTCACCAGATCCTGGCTTAACGCTTCTTTCAACATAATGAAAGGAGGATAGGACCGAAGTGCGCGGTTGTCAACCGGAGACTTCATTCGCGCTGGCCGAGTTCTGGCTGGATATGATATTCTGATTGCTGCCACGCGTATGCGATCGGTGGTTTATCATGAGCAGAAATCAGAGTACCACAAACCGAACGATGCTGTTCTTCGCCTCATTCCTGGCTGGAGTGCTGGTCAAGTACAACATCATGCTGGTCCACATCTTCAGCGCGCGTACCTGGCCGATTATAGCATCGCGGAATATCGTCATTGTCGTCGTGGCAATCTGCTTCATTCTTCCGCTGCTCAGACTGCGCCCGGCTCGTCTGGCCTTGTTGCTGACTTCGCTGCTGATCAGCGTGGCGTTCATGGCCAACCTGTGGTACAACCGCTATTTTGGCAACTTCCTCAGCATCAGCGAGATGACCACCGGAGAAGGCTACGATCCGACCGCTGTGGTGCTGCGCCACATCATGCGACCCACCGATCTGCTCTTTCTGATGGACCTGTTGATCATGGGGCTCACCGTTGGGCGCCGGAAGAACCCCGCTATTCGCCCGCACCGTTACCGCGAGTTCCGTCGGCTGACGCGCACCAGCACCCGTGTTACAGCGCTGCTCAGCGTGGCGCTGATTGTAGTTACGCAGATTTTTGTCGGCAACCTGCGTCGTGGCGGATTGACACCGGCGGAACTCTACCGCGAAAGCAGTGCCGGATTTGTGGCGGTGTATGGGCTGGCACCACTCTACGCAGCCGAGTTCTTTATCGATCACCGCGCCGATCCGCAGCCCGAAACGCTGGTGCGTGAGCAGTCGCAACCGCCACCAATGCCCGCTACACGCGCGCTTGACGGAGAGGCGCTGGTTGCAGCAGACACAAACGTGGTTGTCATCCAGGTGGAATCGCTGGACAAGAAGCTCATCGACTACCGTTACCTCGGTCGCGAGGTGACGCCATTTGTGAACTCGCTCAAGCAGGACAGCCTCTACGCTGACAACTTCTACGCACAGCACGTCAATGGAAGTTTTGATGCCGATTTCTCGCTGTTGACCGGACTCTACCCGGTCAACCGTCACTACTCATTCCGCGAGAACGACATGACCCGCTTCGACTCGCTTGTGGCAATCCTCAATGACGCCGGATACCGTACCATTGCGCTGCACGGCAACGATGCCGAGTTCTTCTACCGTCACCGCGCCTATCCCGAACTCGGTTTTGACCGCTTCTATGCCAGACCGGACTTCTCGCAGTCGCGCAAGCGCTTCCATGTCGAAGATGCGTATCTGGGGATCAACGACTGGGATTTTCTCTATCAGTCACTCGATTATATCGAACAGGCGGAGCAGCCATTCTTTGCCTACCTTATCACGGTCACCAGTCACACCCCGTTCTCCTTCTACCCGCCGCAATTCGCGCAGCCGCAATTCGAGCAACTCAACAGCGCGTTGGTGCGCGACTTCTTCAACTCGATCTATTTTGTCGACCAGGCGCTGCAGATGTTCTTTGGCGAGCTGGAGCAGCGTGGACTGGCAGAGAACACCCTGCTTGTGATCTACTCCGACCACGAAGCGGCTATCGATACCGCGGAGTATTCATCGAGTATCGGCTTCACAATTGACCGCAACCTGAAGCAGCCCGAACACATTCCTCTTCTCATCTCGCATCCGGATATAGAGCCGGGAATCATCGAAAAGGCCGGTAGCATTACCGATCTGGCCCCGACTATTCTGGATATTCTGGGCTTTGCCGAAGTACCCGAGAGTTTCTCGGGCAGCTCGCTGCTGCAACCCGGCTACAAACCGGTACTCTTCATCCACGAGCTGCCCCAGATCCTCTACCGTGATCAGTTGTACGTGGCCGAACTTGGAGAACTGGAAGAAGTTGGCTATGTTGAAGGCAGGCAGGCTGCCATCGAGATCCCGCCCGACAAGCAGCGGCGGGCGCTGGACACTATCCGCTATCTACGGGAGTTGATGCTGGTAACGCGGCGCAACGGCGGCTGATCGGGTACCACCAATCAATGAAGCTGATAATCACAATAACAGCAGTTCTCAGCGCTCTTTTGATGTTCTTCTATGGAGCGTATTACGTCATCAATCCGGACGTGCGCGCACCCCGGATTCTGGATCAGCTTTCAATTCCACACCCTGCGGTAATAGCTCACCGCGGCGCTTCAGTTGTGGCACCGGAGTCCACCACGCCGGCGTACGAGATTGCAGCGCGGCTCGGTTCGGACTATCTCGAAGCCGACGTACAGCGCAGCGCCGACGGAGAGCTGATCATCTTTCACGACTCCGATCTCAGGCGCACCTCAAACGTTAGCGAGCTCTTCCCGCGGCGACAGCACGACCCGGTCGGAAGCTTTGCGCTGGCAGAGCTGAGAATGCTGGACTACGGCAGCTGGTTCAATCAGGCGTTTCCGCTGCGGGCACGACCGGAATACGAGGGGCTCGAGATCCTGACGCTGAGCGAGCTGATCGCTATAGCCGAATCCGGCGAGCATACCACAGGACTCATACTCGAGAGCAAGCACCCCGAGCGATACCCCGGCATCGAGCAGCAGATCATCGACACGCTGCTGGCCGAAGGCTGGCTGAAGCAGACCGAGAGCGGCCGGGTAATCGATAAAGCCTCGGCCGGCAAAGCCGAACACACGCGTACCATCTTCTTCTCTTTCTCTCCAGCGAGCCTGCTCCGCTTCCAGGATGTGGCAGCGGAAATACCACGGTTACTGCTGATAAGCGACACCATGATAACGCACCTGCGCTGGAGAAGCTGGCTGGAGGTTGCTGAACCGATAGCGCACGGCTTGGGCCTCAAGGGTTTCATGGCGTGGCCGTGGCACATCGCGGCGGCACACGAAAAACAGATGTTCGTCCTGCCGTATACCATCAATTACCTGTGGCAGATCAGAGTCCTGGCACAGTTTCAGGCAAGCGGTTTTATAACCGACCGCCCCGAGCTCGTGCTGGACTTCCTGCAGCGGCTCCCGCAGCAACCGAATTCAGCGCCGGTTCGCGATGTGATCATCCCGGCAACACCTCGCTGACCAGTTCCTACAGCCTTCAATACCTGCTATATTTGCGCAGGCTTATGAGACGTCTGTTGCATCATATCAGCATGATGGCCGTATTCGCGGTTGTCTGGATCATCCTGGAAGAGCAATTCTCACTGACAACGGTAGCAGTTGGCTCGCTGATCGGGCTGCTGACAATGATTGTGACCAACCGCTACGTTCTGCGGGCCGACTACGAGTCCGACTATCGGCTCGGACTGTGGGTTGGCGTCAGGTACGTGGCCTCGCTGATTATCCAGATCTACGTCGCCGGCATTCAGGCGCTGATCAAGGTGCTGCGCGGCCAGGTTCATGTGGGCATCGTAGACGTTCACACCACCCTCGAGAGTGACTTTCACATTGCGCTGTTGGCCAACTCGATCACCCTCACTCCCGGCACGGTAACACTCGAGCGCTACGGTAACAACCTCAGGGTCATCTGGATCGATTGTGTGACCACTGACCCCGAAGTAGCGGGGCCTATGATCAAGCAGAACTTTGAGCGCATGATATCGGGAGGCAAATCGTGAGCTTCTACGACGCAGTGCTGCTGACGCTGGCACTGCTTACCATTGGCGGGATCATCCGCGTAGTGATTGGCCCGACTATCTGGGATCGCCTGCTGGGGCTCAATCTCATTTCCTCCAAGATCATCATGGCGATCATTGTCTTTGCGCTGATGATTCAGCGCACGTTCCTGCTCGATATCGCTATAGTCTACGCGCTGCTCGGTTTCATCGGTAGTGTGCTGATAGCGCGATTCATAGAACGGAAGGGCGAATAATGGCTCAGATAGCACACCTGATCGGTCAGATCCTGATCGGAATCGGCCTGGTATTCATGGCATTCGGCATCTACAGCGTGCTGCGATTCAGAGACTTCTACTCGCGCGTGGTGATCACGGCCAAGGTCGATACCGTTGGCTTTCTGACACTGATCTTCGGTGCCATGCTGATTGAGGGGTTCAGCTTCTTCACGCTGAAGCTTGCACTGATTGTGGTCTTCGAGCTGCTGACCAGCCCGATCTCCACTCACTCGATTGCGCACTCGGCCTACGCCAGCGGCTACAGGATCAGAAAGGACGTTCGAGTTGATTGAGGCGATTCTTCTGCTGCTGTTGATTCTGCTGGCAATCGTTGCCGTTGAGACTCAGATCCTGCGCATGGCGGTGGTATTCCTCGGTATTTTTTCGCTGTTGCTCTCGTTTCTCTACCTCTATTACGGTGCGCCGGACGTTGCGATCGCCGAAGCGGTTATGGCCAGCGGCCTGGTGACGCTGCTCTACCTTACGGCGCTCAAACGCTACCGGGTCTACAACATCTGTTTCACCAACCAGATGTTTCGCGAGGTCGATGACCGCTACATCGTAGAGGGTACGCGTCGCGGGCAGCTGCTGCACGAAGTCGAACAGTTCTGCATCTCCAAGGAACTGGAACCGCAGGTTGTCTTCACACCCGAAGACCTCGAGACACTGATGGAAACGCGCAAGTATGACCTCATCATCCGCCAGGAAGGCGATCAGCTGACAATCTACGGCAGCCAGGAAAACTACTTTGTCGATGAACTCGAGATGCTGTTGATTCTGCGTTACCAGGACCTCAATACCAGATTCATGCGCTACGCTGAAGACGGCAGCTTTGTGGAGGAGTCCTGAATGCGGCAGGTAGCGCTCACCATTTTTGTAGTTCTCCTGATGGGATCGGTACTCTTCATCGCCAACGGCCACCGCGAGATACTGGACAACGAAGTATCGGCATACTACCTGCAGAACTTCACCAGCGATACCGGTGCCGGAAACGCAGTAGCGGCCATCTATCTGAACTACCGCATGTACGACACCATCTTTGAGGCGCTGATCCTGATCACCAGCATCATCGGCATGCTGCACTTCTTCAGAGCAGGAGGCAACAAGTGAAGCAGGAAGCATCGATTGTCTCGAGCATCACCGGTCTGCTCTATCCGTTCATCATCGTGTTCGGAATCTACGTTATCCTCAACGGTCACGACACACCCGGCGGCGGCTTTCAGGGCGGTGCAATCCTGGCGGTACTGTTTATCGGACGCTACATCGTAGCCCATGCCGATGACTTCAATATCGGACGTGCTCACAATGTCGAGAAGGCGCTGCTGGCCGTGCTCATCCTGGTACCGGTTGTCTTTGTCTTCGGATCGCTCAGCCGCCGGTTCCCACAGTACAACCAGGTCTATCTGGTGTTCATGAACCTTCTCATCGGCTTCAAGGTGGCTCTGGGACTGACGGTTGTCGTGTTTCGCTACGCATTCTACGAGGATCGATGACGTGCAGTACGTAACCGCACAGAACGTCAGCCTGGTACTGTTCTTCATTGGACTTTACGGCGTGCTGGTCAAGCGTAACATCATCAAGACGATTGTTTCGGTCAATATCATGGACTTCGGTGCAATCCTGTTCCTGATTACCGTAAACTACCAGCCGGGAAGCATCCCGCCGATTGGCAGCACCGACATTGAGCGCATGGCAGATCCATTGCCGCAGGCGCTGATGATCACAGCGATTGTGATCGGTATTTCGGTCACCGCCGTCAGTTTGACTATCTTCATCAGTCTCTTCCGCAAGCACGGAACCGCTGACTGGGAAAACGTCATCAAGCGGATACAGAAACGATGATACCGCTCTACGCTCTGGTTATTCTGCCGGTCCTGGCCGCGACTGTTGGGTACTTCCTGCCGCGCTCGATCTATAAGCACGTGCTGATTCTGGTCCAACTGTTACACCTGCTCATGGTTGTGCTGGTCTTCATCGAGGTAAGAACCGGCGGTGTGATACGCCACTACGTCGGCGGTTGGAGCGACGGCATCGGCATCGCCCTGGTAGCCGATACGCTTTCAATAACCATGGTGCTGCTCGCCTCGCTGCTGTTCCTGTTGCTCTTTCTGTTCAACTACGGCAAGCGTTATATGGACAATATCTTTCAGTTCCTGTTCGTCCTGCTGCAGGGCGTCAGCGTCGGTGTCTTCCTGGCCGGCGACCTCTTCCACGTCTACGTACTGATCGAGCTGGCAACAATTACCATCAGTATCCTGATAATGTACAAACGCGACAAACAGGCGCTGTACGACGGCCTGCTCTACATCCTGCTGAACCTCTTCGGAATGGCGTTCTTTCTGCTGGGAGTAGGTTTCATTTACAAGACCTTCGGTGTACTCGACATGGCGCTGATAGCCGAGCGAATCCAGCTGCTCGATGACACCCGCGGCCTGGCGTTGCCGTACGCGCTGCTGCTTTCGGCCATCGGCCTGAAGGCCGCTATCCTGCCGCTGTTCAGCTGGCTGCCGAGCGCGCACGGAGCGTTGACCGCGCCATCGGCGGTATCCGCGGTACTGTCTGGCCTGCAGGTCAAAGTCGGTATCTTTCTCTTTCTGCGCGTGCAGTGGATCTTTTCGGGCGTCTTTGAGACAACCGGTTTCTTTTTCGTTGTCGCGCTGCTGACCGCGGTTGCCGGCTTCACAATTGCTCTGGTGCACCGCGACGTGAAGCTGATCCTGGCCTTCTCCACGGTTTCGCAGATCGGCCTGATCATGATGGGCCTCAACGCCGGTACGGAGGTTGCGTACTTCGGCAGCGTCTTCCACAT